>NZ_JBPQTV010000005.1:0-71113 GCF_051386515.1 Streptomyces sp. URMC 123
GCGGGGAGCCCGGGCCCGGCGGGCGCGGGGAGCGGGGCGGGCGCCGGGAGCGGGGCGGAGGAGGCGGCCCGGCAGCGGCTCGCGCTGGCGCAGACCGCCCTGCTCTCCGCCCTGGTGGCCGGCACCCCGGCCCCGGAGGGCTTCGACCGGCGGCGGCTGCGGGTGCAGAGCCGGGCGCTGGCCGCCAAGCGGGCGGACGTGGTGGCGCGGGTGGCCCCCGAACTGCCCGAGCTCCTGGGGCCGCGGTTCCGCCCGGCGTTCCTCGGCTACGCGCGCTCCCGGCCGATGCGCGGCGGCTACCGCCAGGACGCCCTCGACTTCGTCGAGCACCTGCTGACGTGCGGTGAGCCGATGGGCGACGCGCCGCGCCGGCGGCTCACCCTCTGGTGGCGCGAGCGCGCCGGGTCGAGGCCGCTGCCGAAGGGGGCGATCGCCCGCCGGCTCGCCCTGTCGCTGGCGCCGAGGCCGGGGCGCGCGGCACGGCCACGGCGGGCAGTACGGCCACTGCGGGAGGCGCGCCGCGCCGCAACCGAGCAAACGTAGCAACCGCCGCGCGCCCGAGGGGGGCTTCGCGCAAATCCCCTCCGGGGCGAACGCGGCCCGGACTAGCGTGCGGTGACCCCCTTTCAGAAGGCACCGACAGCATGCGATCCATCACCGGAACCGGCCTGATCGTCGTGGCGCTGGTCGCGACCCTCGCCGCGCTCGCCTTCCCGCTGTGGACCTATCGCGACCGTACGGGCACCGCGCTGGCCGATCTGGAGGCCGGGAGCGTGACCACCCCCTGGGGGCCGCTCTCGGCCGCCGACCGCGACTTCCTCGTCCGGGTCCGGCTGGCCGGGCTGTGGGAGCTGCCCGCGGGCCAGCAGGCCATCGAGCGCTCCCCCACGGAGGCCATCCGCAGGACCGGCGAACACCTGGTCGAGGGCCACACCTTTCTGGACGCCCGGGTGCGCGAGGTGGCCGCGCAGCTCGGCGTGGAGCTGCCCAACCAGCCGACCGCGCAGCAGCGCGGCTGGCTCGACCGGTTCACGGCGGCGCGGGGCGCGGAGTACGAGCGGACGTTCGCCCAGGTGCTCCGGCTGGCCCATGGAAAGATCTTCTCCGTGATCGGCCAGATCCGGCACGCCACCCGGAACACGCTGGTCCGGGGCCTGGCGGAGGACGCCAACGCCACCGTTCTCGATCACATCAGAATGCTGGAGAGCACGGGGAGGGTGGACTTCGACGCCCTCGCGGCCGATGCGGCGGGCTCGGCCGCGCCACCCGGGGCCCCCGCCACCGCCACCGCCGCGGCGCCCACCGCGCCCGCGCCACCACCGCCGGCCTCGCCCCTGTCCCCGGGGTCGGCCTTGCCCCCGCCCTCGCCCGCGCCCTCCGGGGCGCCGGACTATCCGCTGCCACCCGCGGTCTCGCTGCCCGGCCCGCCCACCGGGTCCCCGTCGGCTCCCTGAGCTGTTCGCGATCCGTCCCCGGCCGGAACGGCGCATTCGGGGCACGTGGCCCCGACACCCCCCGGCAGTGCTGTACTTCCCCTCCCCCACCTGCCATATATCCCTTTTGTCATTCCATAGGCGAAGGGACGGCCGGTGAGAGCAGTTCTGCTGTACGGAGCCCTGGGGTCGCTGCTGCTGACCTCCCTCGCCGCGACGCCCGCCGCCGGCACCGATCCGCCCGCGCCGCCGCCCGCGGCGGAAGCGCCCTTCACGGAGGCGCCCCCCGGTCAAGCCCCGTCCTCCCTCGCGGAGGCCGTACGGGCCCAGGCGGAGGCCCTCGTGGCCCGGGCGGACGCCGCACGGGCGCGGTTCGACCGGGCCGAGGAACGCGGCACGGCCATCGCGGCGGCGCGGGCGGCCGCGGCCGGGATCGCCTTCGGCCCCTGCCCCGAGGCCGACCGGCTGCCCTCCCCCGTCGAGTGCGGCACCGTCTCCGTACCGCTCGACTACGCCCGCCCCTACGGCCCGCACATCCGGCTCACCGTCAGCCGGGTCCGGGCCACCGGCGCCTGGCACGAGCGGCAGGGCGCCCTCGTCTTCAACCCCGGCGGGCCGGGCGGCTCCGGCATGCACTTCCCGCTGTACGCCGCCGTCCCCCAGTGGCGGAACATCGCACGGGCGTACGACTTCGTGGGGTACGCGCCGCGCGGCGTCGGCCGCTCCGCCCCGCTGTCCTGCCAGGACCCGGCGGAGTTCACCAAGGCCCCCACCAACTCGCCCGCGCACCCCGACGCCGCGTACAAGGAGCAGCGCAAGCTCCGGGCCCAGGAGTACGCGCGCGGGTGCGAGCGCGCCACGGGCCCCGCCCTGCGGCACTACACCAGCATCGCCAACGCCCGCGACCTCGAGGTGATCCGCGGCGCGCTGCGCCAGGAGGAGCTGAGCTTCCTCGGCGCCTCCTACGGCACCTACTTCGGGTCCGTGTACGCCACGCTCTTCCCCGACCGGGTGCGCCGGATGGTGCTCGACAGCGCGGTCAACCCGGACCCGGCGCAGATCTGGTACCGCAACAATCTCGATCAGTCGCTCGCCTTCGAGACCCGGTGGGCGGACTGGCGGCGCTGGGTGGCCAAGCACCACGACACGTACCGGCTCGGCCGCACCGAGGAGGAGGTGCTGCGGTCGTTCGAGCGGGCCGTGGAGAGCGTGGAGCGCGCGCCCGCCGGCGGCAGGGTCGGCTCCGCCCAGCTGCGGGCGGCGTTCCTCAAGGCCGCCTACTACGACGACGTCTGGGCGCACCGGGCGGGCGTGCTCTCGGCGTATCTGCGCGGCGACCCGGAGCCGCTGGTCGAGACGGCCGCGCCCCGGCCGGAGGAGGCCGCGGCGGAGGAGAACGGCAACGCGGTCTACACCGCGGTCGAGTGCAACGACGCGCCCTGGCCGCGCGACTGGGCCACCTGGGACCAGGACAACACCCGGCTGGCGCGCCTGGCGCCCTTCGAGACCTGGGACAACGCCTGGATGAACCTGCCGTGCGCCTACTGGGGCCCGCCCCGGCGGCAGCCGGTCGACGTCCGCACCGAGGCGGACGACACGCCCCCGGTGCTCATCCTCGCCGCCGAGCGGGACGCGGCCACGCCGTACCGGGGAGCCCTCGAACTGCACCGCAGGCTGGCCGGCTCCACGCTGGTCACCGAGCGCGGCGCGGGCTCCCACGGCCTCTCCGGCGGGTCCAACGCCTGCGTCAACCACCATGTGGAGGCGTATCTGCTGCACGGGCGGACGCAGGCGAAGGAGGTGGAGTGCGCGGCGCGGGCCGAGCCCCGCCCCGAGCCGGTGACGCCCGCGGCCACGCCGCGCGCCGTGCCGCGCCCGGCGCTGCCGCCGATCGCCGCTCCGCCGCTCGTTTCGCCGGCCCTCCCGGGCCGCCGCCCCTGACGGCCCCGGGGAAGCCCCGCGCACACGCGAGAACGGGCCCGGTCGAAACGACCGGGCCCGTTCCTCTCACACGGGACCGGTCAGGCCAGGCCCGCGACCAGGTCGGCGACGGCCTTGCGGCGCCCGGTGTAGAACGGCACCTCCTCGCGGACGTGCATCCGCGCCTCGGAGCCGCGCAGGTGACGCATCAGGTCCACGATGCGGTACAGCTCGTCCGCCTCGAACGCGAGAATCCACTCGTAGTCGCCGAGCGAGAAGGAGGCGACGGTGTTGGCCCGCACATCGGGGTAGCCGCGCGCCATCTTCCCGTGGTCGGCGAGCATCCGGCGGCGGTCCTCGTCCGGCAGCAGGTACCAGTCGTACGAGCGCACGAAGGGGTACACGCTGACGTACTCGCGCGGCGTCTCGTCGGCGAGGAACGCGGGGATGTGCGACTTGTTGAACTCGGCGGGGCGGTGCAGCGCCATGTTCGACCACACCGGTTCCAGCGCGCGGCCCAGGCGGGTGCGGCGGAAGAGGTTGTACGCCTCCTGGAGCGCGTCCGAGGTCTCCGAGTGCCACCAGATCATCACGTCGGCGTCGGCCCGCAGCCCGGAGACGTCGTAGGTGCCGCGCACGGTGACGTCCTTGGCGGCGAGCTGCTCGAACAGCTCCTCGACCTCGTCCGCGTATCCCGCGCGGTCCTCGGGCAGCACATCGCGGAGCCGGAAGACCGACCACAGCGTGTAGCGGATGACGTCGTTGAGATCCTTGGCCTTCTTGCCCGCGTTGGGGATCTTCTCAGGAGCAGCAGTCATGAGGCCATTCTCGCCTGTCCGCCGGGGCGCGGGGCCCCGGGGGGGCCGGTTCGCGCGCGCCGCGTCGCGCGAGGGCCCTCCGGCCGGGCGGCCCCCGGCGGGCCCGGCGACGCCCGCCGGGCCCGGCGCCCCGTGCGGCGTCCTACGCGCCGCGCGCGGTGAGCACCGCGTCGGCCGCCCCCCGCGCGCCGGCGACGCACGCCGGGATGCCCACCCCGTCGTACACCGCCCCGCACAGCGCGACGCCCGGCAGTCGCCCGACCCGCTCCCGGACCCGGGCGACCCGCTCCGGGTGGCCGACCGGGTACTGCGGCAGCCCCGCGTCCCAGCGGGTGACCCGGGTCGCCACCGGCGCCGCGGTCAGCCCGATCGCCTCGCGCAGATCGTGCCGGGAGAGCTCCACGAGCTCGCCGTCCTCGCGCTTGAGGTCCTCCTCCTCGCCGAACCGCCCGATGGAGGTGCGCAGCACGAACGTGTCGGGGTCGGCCCGGCCGACCCAGTCCCACTTGTTGCTGGCGAAGGTGGCCGCCTTGATCGTGCGGCCGTCGACCGGCGGGACCAGGAAGCCGCTGCCGGCCGGCGGCGCGGTCAGCTCGGAGCGCCGGAAGGCCATGGTGATCAGCGCCATGGAGGCGTACTCGACGGCGGCCAGCTCGCGGGCCGCCTCGGGGCTGTGGGGGGCGAGCAGCCGGGCCGCCTCGGGGGCCGGGACGGCGAGCACCACCGCGTCGGCGGCCAGGGTGCGCGTCCCGCCGGAGCGGTGCTCGACGACCACGGTCCACGGCGCGTCGCCGGACCTGGGCGCGCCCCCGCCGGGCACGGCCCCGGCCTCGCCGGGCCCGGAACCGCCCTCGCCGGGCAGGGCTCCGCCCTCGCCCGGGGCCCGGCGGCGCAGCTCGCGCACCGCCGCCTCGGTGGCGATCTCCGCGCCCGCCGCGCGGCAGGCGTCGGCGACGGCCAGCGGCAGCCGGCCCACGCCCCCGTCGATCCCCGCGAACACCGGGCCGGCGCTGCCCTGCGCGGCCGCGCGCTCCCGCACCTCCCGGACCCCGTCGAGCAGGGAGCGGTGGGTGCGGGCGACCTCGAACAGCGCGGGCACGGCGGCGCGCAGCGACAGCCGGTAGGGGTCGCCGGCGTAGACGCCGCCGAGCAGGGGTTCGACGAGCCGGTCGACGACCTCGCGGCCGACCCGGGCGGCGATGTACTCGCCGACGGCGACGTCCGCGCCCACCTCCGTGGCCGGCAGCTCGCGGTCGGCGGCGATCCGCGCCAGCCCCTCCGCGGAGAGCACCCCGGTGGCGGCGAGCGCGTCGAGGTCCCCGGGCACGCCCATCACATGGCCCTGGGGGAGCGGCCGCAGCCGGCCCCGGGTCCACAGCGCGGCCGTGGCGGTGGCGGGCGGCTGGAGCCGGTCGCCGAGGCCGACGGCGCGGGCGAGGTCCACGGCCTCGGGCCGGCGGGCGAGCATCGACTCGGCGCCGAGGTCGACCGGCACGCCCGCGATCTCGCCGGGGAGCAGCTTTCCGCCGAGCCGGCCGGACGCCTCCAGCACGGTCACCCGCGCGCCGGCGACGAGCAGCCGGTGCGCCGCCGCGAGCCCCGAGATGCCACCACCGACGACCACCACATGACGCGCAGGGCCCGTACGCGGGTCCGTACGCCCGTCCGACTCGTTCATGCCCCTACTGTCTCAGAGCGCGTGTCCCCGCCCCGGCCGGGCCCCGCCGGTGGTCCCGACCGGCTGGAGGGCCGGTGGGGCCGCGCCGGTCCGACGGCGGACCGTGGCGCACCCGTTCGAGGCGACAGCGCTCCGGGCCCGTAGCGTGGGGGCGTCGACAGCGGAAGGAGTTCCACGAATGGCGGCACGGCGACTGGTGGTCATCGGCGGGGACGCGGCGGGGATGTCCGCCGCCTCCCAGGCCCGCAGGCTCAAGGAACCGGACGAGCTGGAGATCGTCGCGTTCGAACGCGGCCACTTCACCTCGTTCTCCGCCTGCGGCATTCCGTACTGGGTCGGTGGCACGGTCGGCTCGCGGGACGAGCTGATCGCCCGCACCCCTGCCGAGCACCGCGAGCGCGGCATCGATCTGCGGCTGCGCACCGAGGTCACGGAGATCGATCCCGACGGGCAGCGGGTGCGGGTGCGCGAGCTCGCGGAGGACGGCAGCGGGGGCCGCGAGCGCTGGGAGGGGTACGACGACCTCGTCGTCGCCACCGGCGCCCGCCCGGTCCGCCCCGATCTGCCGGGCATCGACGCGCCGGGCGTGTACGGCGTGCAGACCCTGGACGACGGCCAGGAGCTGATCGAGGGGCTGGAGAAGGCGGAGGGCCGGCGCGCGGTGGTGGTCGGCGCCGGCTACATCGGGGTGGAGATGGCCGAGGCGCTGATTCGGCGCGGCTACGAAGTCACGGTGCTGGAGCGGGCCGAGCAGCCGATGTCCACCCTCGACCCCGACATGGGCGCCCTGGTGCACGAGGCGATGTGCCGGATGGGCATCGAGACGGTGACCGGGGCGGCGGTCACCGAGGTGCGCACCGGGCCGGACGGGCGCGCCGTCGCGGTGGTCACCGAGGGCGCCGAGTACCCGGCCGACGTGGTCGTGCTGGGGCTGGGCGTGCGCCCCGAGACGGGCCTGGCGCGGGCCGCCGGACTGCCGCTGGGCGACTCCGGCGGGCTGCTCACCGATCTGTCGATGCGGGTGCGCGGGCGGGAGAACATCTGGGCGGGCGGCGACTGCGTCGAGGTGCTCGACCTGGTGTCCGGCCGCACCCGGCACATCGCGCTCGGCACCCACGCCAACAAGCACGGCCAGGTGATCGGCAGCAACATCGGCGGCGGCTACGCCACGTTCCCCGGGGTCGTGGGCACGGCCGTGAGCAAGGTGTGCGACCTGGAGATCGCCCGCACGGGGCTGCTGGAGGCGCAGGCGAGGGAGGTCGGGCTGCGCTATGTGACGGTCACGGTGGAGTCGTCGAGCCGGGCCGGCTACTACCCGGGGGCGCGGCCGATGACCGTCAAGATGCTGGCGGAGCGGCGCACCGGGCGGCTGCTGGGGACGCAGATCGTCGGCCACGAGGGCGCGGGCAAGCGGGTGGACGTGGCGGCGGTGGCGCTGACGGCGGGGATGACGGTGGAGCAGATGACGGCGCTCGACCTGGGGTACGCGCCGCCGTTCTCCCCGGTGTGGGACCCGGTCCTGGTGGCGGCGCGCAAGGCGACGGCGCGGGTGGCACAGGGCTGAGCGCCCGCGGCCCGGGCGGCGGGGGGCTGACGTCAGCGGCCCGGGTGGCGCGGGGCTGAGCGCCGGTTCTCCCGCCCGGCGCGACCCCGAGCCGAGCCTGCCCGTCCCCCGGCCCGACCCCGAACCGAGCCTGCCCGGGCCGGCCGCGGCGCGGAGATCCGGTGCCCGGCCGCAGGCGATAATCGCCCTCATGCCCGAACTGACCCTCTCCCCGCCGATCGAGCCGCCGCCCGCGCCCCGCGGGCGGCGGCGGCGCGCTTCGGCCGCGCTGCGGTGGGCCGCCCCCGCCCTGCTGGCCTACGCGGCGGTGCGGCTGATCGGGCTGGCGATCCTCTGGGCCGCGGCCCTGTCCGCCGGGAGGAGCCCGTACCACCTGCTGACCCGCCGCTGGGACGCGGTCTGGTACGCCCGCATCGCGGAGCGCGGCTACGGCTTCGAGGTGGTGATGCCGAACGGGGACATCCACTCCGACCGGGCGTTCTTCCCGCTGCTGCCCGCGCTGGAGCGGGGCCTCGCCGAGATCTCGCCGCTCGCCCCGGCGGACGCCGGGCTGCTCATCGGCTGGCTCTCCTCGCTCGCCGCCGCCTGGGGCGTCTTCGCCGTCGGCGACCGGCTGTACGGGCGCCGGGCGGGCGTCGTGCTGGCCGCGCTGTGGGGCGTGGCACCGACGGCGTTCGTGCAGTCGATGGCGTACACGGAGTCGCTGTTCACGGCCCTGGCGGCGTGGACGCTGTACGCCGTGCTGACCGGCCGCTGGGTATGGGCGGGGGCGCTGGCCGTGCCGGCCGGGCTGTCGCGGCCCTCGGGCGCGGCCGTGGTGGCGGCGCTGTGGATTCCGGCCGCGCTGATCCTTTTCCGTGCCTGGCGGGCCCGGCGGGCCCGGTCCGGCGCGGCGGCCGGGACAGAGGCGGCAGCGGCGACAGCGGGAAGAGAGGGGAGAGAGACGGCGACGGCGGCCGTCGGGCCGGGCGGCGCGGCCCCGTACGGGCTCGGGCGACTGCTGCTGGGTGTCGCGCTGGCCCCGCTGGGCTGGGTGTCGTACGTGGTCTTCGTCGCCGTGGCCACCGGCAGCCCCACCGGCTACTTCGATGTGCAGCGGCAGTGGGGCAACGGCTTCGACGGCGGGCTCGCGCTCGCCGGCTTCGTGGTGGAGCACCTCACCGGGCCGGTCCCGCTCGCCGGGGTCGGCCTGTGCGTGGCGCTCGCGCTGCCGCTGTGGCTGCTCGTCCTCTCGGCGCGGGGCCCGCGTCGGCAGCCGCTCGCGCCGCTGGTGTACGCGGGCGTGGTGGTGCTGACCTCGCTCGTCGGCTCCGGCTACTTCGGGTCCCGCCCGCGGCTGATGATGCCGGCCTTCCCGCTGCTGCTGCCGCCCGCGCTGGCGCTGCTGGGGCTGAGCGTCCGGCGGATCGCCGTGATCGTCGGCGTGGCGGCGCTGGCCTCGGGGGCGTACGGGGCGTTCACCCTGCTGGGCTCGGGCCCGCCCTGACCCCGCACGGGCCCGCCCCGATCCCGCCCGGGCCCGCCCCGATCCGGTGCGGGCGGCGGGCCCGAGGCCAGGGGCGCGGTCAGCGCTCCGTCGAGGTGTGGACGAAGTCCACGAGCCGGGTGAGGGCGTCGGGGTCGGTGCTCGGCAGCACGCCATGGCCCAGGTTGAAGACATGGCCGGGCAGATCGCGGGCCGCCGCCAGCACCTCGGCCGCCTTCTCCTCCACCGCCGCGCGCGGCGCGAAGAGCACCGCCGGGTCGAGGTTGCCCTGGAGGGCCTTGCCGGGGCCGACCCGGCGGGCGGCCTCGTCCAGCGGCACCCGCCAGTCCACGCCCACGACATCGGCGCCCGCCTCGCCCATGAGGCCGAGCAGCTCGCCGGTGCCCACGCCGAAGTGGATGCGGGGCACGCCGTATCCCGCGACGGCGTCGAAGACCTTGGCGGACGCGGGCATCACATGGCGGGTGTAGTCCCTCGGGGACAGCGCGCCGACCCAGGAGTCGAAGAGCTGCACGGCCGAGGCGCCGGCCTCGATCTGGACCTTGAGGAAGGCCGCGGTGATGTCCGCGAGCCGGTCGAGGAGATCGGCCCACAGCTCCGGCTCGCCGTACATCAGCGCCTTGGTGCGCTCGTGGTTGCGGGACGGGCCGCCCTCCACCAGATAGCTCGCGAGGGTGAACGGAGCGCCGGCGAAGCCGATCAGGGGCGTGGCGCCCAGCTCCGCCACCAGCATGCCGATGGCCTCGGTCACATACGCCACGTCGTCCGGCTCCAGCGCCCGCAGCCGGTCGAGGTCGGCGCGGGTGCGGATCGGCCGGTCCACCACCGGGCCGACACCCGGCTTGATGTCGAGGTCGACGCCGATGGCCTTGAGCGGCACCACGATGTCGCTGAAGTAGATGGCCGCGTCCACCTTGTGGCGGCGCACCGGCTGCAGCGTGATCTCCGTGACCAGCTCGGGCCGCATGCAGGACTCCAGCATCGGGATGCCCTCGCGCACCTTGAGGTACTCCGGCAGGGACCGGCCCGCCTGCCGCATGAACCACACCGGCGTGTGCGGCACGGGCTCCTTGCGGCAGGCCCTCAGGAACGCCGAGTCGGCGGCTGCGCTGGTCTTCTGCTGGCCCGTCGGGCGGTCATTGGCATCCACGCCCAGAATCTTCGCACGGAGCGCTGACACACTGGCGCCCACCCGGGTGTCCCTACCCGGCAGACGGGCCCGTTCCGCCTAGTCTTCCGGGCATGGCTGCGGCTCAGGGACACCTCGCGGACGGTCCGGACGGCGTGGACGGGGACGGCACCCCGCGGGCGTTCCGGCAGGCGGTCGACGCGCTGTGCGGCGCACGGCTGCGCCCGGAGCTGGAGGTGACACCGACCCGGCCGCCGCAGCGGCTCGCCCCGTTCTCGTACGCGGTGGAGGCGGCCGTCACGCACAGCGGCGAGGAGCTGGCCGACGGCCGGCTCGTCCTGCTGCACGACCCGGCAGGCCACGACGCCTGGCAGGGGACGTTCCGGCTGGTGACCCTCGTCCGGGCGGAGCTGGAGCCGGAGATGGCGGCGGACCCGCTGCTGCCGGAGGTGTGCTGGTCCTGGCTGACGGGCGCGTTCGAGGCCCGGGGGGTGGCGTACGCGGAGGCCGGCGGGACGGTGACGCTGGCCGGGTCGCACTACTTCGGCGCGCTCGCCGAGCGGGCGCCGAACACCCAGATCGAGATCCGCGCGTCCTGGACCCCGCGCCTGGACGCGGCCGGGGTGCCGGACACGGCGGCGCACCTGGGGGCCTGGGGGGAGCTGCTCTGTCAGATCGCGGGCCTGCCGCCGGTGGCGGCGGGCTCGGCGGACGGGGCGGTGGTCTCCCTCCCGCAGCGCAGGGGCCCCCAGCCGCGCTGAGACCGGGCGCGGCCGGCCCCCGCGCGGCCGACGGCCCCGCCCATCCCCGGCCGTCGCCGCCCTGACCGTCGCGGGCCCGGCCGTCGCGAGGGGCATCGAGAGCCCGGCCGCCGTCGCGCCGGCCATCGGCGCGCCGCGTGGCACGCCGCATTGACCGGGCCCCCCGTGCGGGCGGTTCTCGCGCCCCGCGCGCGACGGCCCCACGCCCCGCGCCCGAAGCGCTCCTGAGCCGCCCCGCCGCAGGTGAGAGGCGGTTCCACCGCCCGGGCCGCGGCGCCCCGCGCGCCCCGGGAGCCCCCATCGGCCGCCCGCGCGCGGACCGGCGCCCCGGTCCCGCCGTGGTTCGATGCCGGGGCGGGGCCACCCCGCGCCGGACCGGGCACGGCATGCCGCCGCGCCACCGCGAACCGGCGCCGGCCCCCGTACCCGCCGGCGCCGTACCCGCGCCCCGCGGCCCGTCGCCGTCCAACCGGCCCCGGTCCGCCGCCGATTTCGGATGAGCCCGTTTCCGGTCACATCCGGCGCGTTTGTGCGCCTTCCGCGTCCCCTTGTTTCACGGTTGATCGATCGTGCGTCCTAATCGCCCGGATTGTTCTCACCAATTCGTGATCATTTACTAAAGCTGTCCGGGATTGCTGCCGAAGACCACTGTGACCATCCAGTTACGGATCGCCCCGACTTACCCCTAGGTCGGCCCCCGTCCCGCCACTCCCTCAGGAGGCCCGGTGTCCGTTCTACTCGAGCAGCCCACAAGCCTGGTCGCCTATCGCCCGAACAAGCCGACGGCCATGGTCGTCGTGGCAGACCCCCGCGTTCGCTCCACCGTCACCCGTCACCTCTGGGCGCTCGGGGTTCGTGATGTGATCGAGGCGTCGTCGATCGCGGAGGCCCGCCCCCGCATCGGCAATCCCCGTGACATCTGCGTCGCCGATGTGCACCTCCCGGACGGCTCGGGCCTGACCCTGCTGTCCGAGACCCGGGCGGCCGGCTGGCCGAACGGGCTCGCGCTCTCCGCCGCCGATGACATCGGCGCCGTTCGCAACGCCCTGGCCGGCGGCGTGAAGGGCTATGTCGTCACCGGCACCCGTTCCAACATCGGCCTGCCCGGCCGGCCGGGAGCCGCCCCCGTCGGCTCCGCCGCCGCCCGGATGCACCGCCGCCCGCCCGGCGCCCCCGGCCACCCGGGGGGCTACCGCGAGCTCTCCGGGCGCGAGGTGGAAGTGTTGCGGCTGGTTGCGGAGGGCCAGTCCAACAAGGCCATTGGCGTCTCCATGGGGCTGTCCGCCCTCACCGTCAAGAGCCATCTCGCCCGGATCGCCCGCAAGCTCGGCACCGGGGACCGCGCGGGAATGGTGGCCGTCGCCCTGCGCACCGGCATCATTCACTGACCTGTACACAGCAAAACCGCCCGTCGCCGGAACGTTCCGGCGACGGGCGCGTGTCATCCACGGATACCCTTGACTGGTGACCGACGCCCAAGAGACCGCAGCAGAGTCCACACTGCGAATCCCCGGGGGCGGCCCCCCGGACGTGCCATCGGCGCCGGTCCCCTTGTTGGAGCCGCGCGAGGGAATTCCGCCGGTGGCCGCCACCCAGGGCGCGCTGGACGAGATCATCGCCGCGTACGCCGCCGGCACCGGACCGGTGGCCGTCGACGCCGAACGCGCCTCCGGATACCGCTACGGACAGCGGGCCTATCTGGTCCAGCTCCGGCGGGCGGGGGCCGGCACGGCACTGATCGACCCCGTGGGCTGCCCCGACCTGACCGCCCTCGGCGATGTGATCGGCGACACCGAGTGGGTGCTGCACGCCGCCACCCAGGACCTGCCGTGCCTGCGGGACATAGGCATGGCCCCCAAGCGGCTCTTCGACACCGAGCTCGCCGGGCGGCTGGCCGGCTTCGCCCGGGTGGGGCTGGGCGCCATGGTCGAGCACGTGCTCGGCTACGCCCTGGAGAAGGGCCACTCCGCCGTCGACTGGTCGAGCCGCCCGCTCCCCGAGCCCTGGCTGCGGTACGCCGCGCTCGACGTCGAGCTCCTGATCGACCTGCGGGACGCGCTCGAGGACGAGCTGGCGCGCCAGGGCAAGCTGGAGTGGGCCCACCAGGAGTTCGCCGCCATCGCGGCGGCCCCGCCGGCCCCGCCGCGCAAGGACCCCTGGCGCCGCACGTCCGGCATGCACAAGGTGCGCCGCCGCCGGCAGATGGCGGCCGTACGGGAGCTGTGGACGCTGCGCGACGGGATCGCCCAGCGCCGCGACGTCTCCCCCGGCAAGGTGCTCAGCGACGCGGCGATCATCGAGGCGGCGCTGGCGCTGCCCGCCACCGCGCGGGCGCTCGCCGCCCTCCCCGGCTTCGGCCAGCGCATGGGCCGCAGACAGCTGGAGCAGTGGCAGGCCGCGGTGGACCGGGCGCGGGAGCTGCCCGAGGCCGAGCTGCCGCAGCCCGGACAGCCGGTGGCCGGACCGCCGCCGCCCCGGGCCTGGGCCGACAAGGACCCGGCGGCCGCCGCGCGGCTGACCGCGGCGCGGGCCGCGGTGTCCACGCTCGCCGAGTCGCTCAACCTGCCGCAGGAGAACCTGATCACGCCCGACACGGTGCGCCGGGTCTGCTGGGAGCCGCCGCGCGAGGTGACGGTGGAGGCCGTCGCCTCGGCGCTGAGCGGGATGGGGGCGCGGCCCTGGCAGGTGGAGCGGGTGGCTCCGCTGCTGGCGGAGGCCCTGGCCGGCTGACCCGGACCGCGGGCTCCCGCGAGCTCCCGGCGGTTCCACGCGAGACCCGGGGCCGCGCTTCGGCGTGGCGTTCGGCGTGGTGTTCGAAAGAGGCTCTCCCCTCCCCGCGGGCGGTGTCCGACGCCGCCCGCGGGAGGGTTCTACGGGTGTGCGGCGGGCGCGCGCGTGTGATCTGCGACGCGTGCCCCGCCAGGTCTGTGCAGCATGGTTACTCGTAAGTAGCATGGCCCCAGAGCCGCCGCAGGCAGCACGCACCACATCAGGAGGAGAGCCAACGTGCCTCGTACCGCTAGGGACGTCGTCTTCGTCGACGGCGTCCGTACCCCGTTCGGCAAGGCGGGCCCGAAGGGCATCTACCACGAGACCCGGGCCGACGACCTGGTCGTCAAGTGCATCCGTGAGCTGCTGCGCCGCAATCCGGGCCTGGACCCCGCCCGCGTCGACGAGGTGGCCATCGCCGCCACGACCCAGATCGGTGACCAGGGTCTGACCCTCGGCCGCACGGCCGGCATCCTCGCCGGCCTCCCGCAGACGGTGCCCGGCTTCTCCATCGACCGGATGTGCGCCGGTGCGATGACCGCCGTGACCAGCGTCGCCGGCGGCGTCTCCTTCGGCGCGTACGACATCGCCCTGGCCGGCGGTGTCGAGCACATGGGCCGCCACCCGATGGGCGAGGGCGTGGACCCCAACCCCCGCTTCGTCTCGGAGAAGCTGGTCGACCAGTCCGCCCTGTTCATGGGCATGACGGCGGAGAACCTGCACGACCGCTTCCCGCACCTGACCAAGCAGCGGGCCGACGAGTACGCGGTGCGCAGCCAGGAGAAGGCGGCCAAGGCGTACGCCAACGGCAAGATCCAGCAGGACCTGGTGCCCATCTCGGTGCGCCGCACCAACGCGGAGGCCGGGGAGACCGGTTGGGGCCTGGCGACGGCCGACGAGCCGATGCGCCCCGGCACCACGCTGGCGAACCTCGCCTCGCTGAAGACCCCCTTCCGTGCGCACGGCCGGGTGACCGCGGGCAACGCGGCCGGTCTCAACGACGGTGCCACCGCCTCCCTGATCGCCGCCGAGGACGTGGCGCGCGAGCTGGAGCTGCCGGTCCGGATGCGCCTGGTGTCGTACGCCTTCGCCGGCGTCGAGCCGGAGGTCATGGGCATCGGCCCGGTCCCCTCCACCGAGAAGGCCCTGGCCAAGGCCGGCCTGTCGATCGGTGACATCGGCCTGTTCGAGGTCAACGAGGCGTTCGCCGTCCAGGTCCTGGCCTTCCTGGACCACTTCGGCATCGCCGACGACGACGCCCGCGTCAACCAGTACGGTGGCGCGATCGCGTTCGGCCACCCGCTCGCCTCCTCCGGTGTCCGCCTGATGACCCAGCTCGCGCGCCAGTTCGAGGAGCAGCCGCACGTCCGCTACGGCCTCACCACCATGTGTGTGGGCTTCGGCATGGGCGGAACGGTCATCTGGGAGAACCCCCACTTCGACGGAGGCGAGAAGTGAGCACCACCACTGAGCTCCTCAAGGGCGCGGCCGAGCTGTTCCCCGGCGAGGTCGTGACCCAGGCGCACGTGCGCCACCTCGACCTCCCGTCGAGCGCCGGCCGGTTCGCGCTCATCACGCTGGACAACGGCCTGGACCACACCAAGCCGACCACCTTCGGCCCGCAGTCGCTCGCCAACCTGAACGCGGCGCTCGACCAGGTCGAGAAGGAGGCCGCGGACGGCGAGATCGTCGGCGTCGGCCTCACCGGCAAGCCGTTCATCTTCGCGGTCGGCGCCGACCTCAAGGGCGTCGAGCTGCTCAAGCGCCGCGAGGACGCGCTGGCCATCGGCAAGGGCGGCCACGAGGTCTTCAAGCGGCTGGCCGCGCTCTCCGTGCCGACCTTCGCGTACTACAACGGCGCGGCCATGGGCGGCGGCGTCGAGGTCGGTCTGCACTGCACCTACCGCACGGTCTCGGCCGCGCTGCCCGCCTTCTCCCTGCCCGAGGTCTTCCTCGGTCTGGTACCCGGCTGGGGCGGCTGCACGATCCTGCCGAACCTCATCGGCGCGGACCGCGCGGTCTCGGTCATCATCGAGAACTCGCTCAACCAGAACCGGCAGCTGAAGGGCGCGCAGGTCTTCGAGCTCGGCATCGCCGACGCGATCTTCGAGGGCGCCGACTTCCTGGAGCAGTCGCTGATCTGGACCGCCGCCGTGCTGAAGGGCGAGCTCGAGGTCGCGCGCCCCGAGGTCGACCGCGGCGAGGCGTGGGACCGGGCCGTGGCCCGCGGCAAGGCCATCGCCGACAGCAAGGTGCACGGCGCCGCCCCGGCCGCGTACCGCGCGCTGGACATCATCGCGGCCGCGAAGAACGGCGATCTGCGCCAGGGCTTCGACGCCGAGGACCAGGCGCTGGCCGACCTGATCATGGGCGGCGAGCTGCGCAGCGGCATCTACGCCTTCAACCTGGTGCAGAAGCGCGCCAAGCGCCCGGCCGGCGCCCCGGACAAGAACCTGGCCCGCCCGGTCACCAAGGTCGGCGTCGTGGGCGCCGGTCTGATGGCCTCCCAGCTGGCGCTGCTGTTCGCCCGCCGCCTGGAGGTGCCGGTCGTGCTGACCGACATCGACCAGGAGCGCGTGGACAAGGGCGTCGGCTACGTCCACGGCGAGATCGACAAGCTGCTGCTCAAGGGCCGGGTCAACCAGGACACGGCCAACCGCCTCAAGGCCCTGGTCACCGGCAGCCTGGACAAGGCCGCCGCGTTCTCCGACGCCGACTTCGTCATCGAGGCCGTGTTCGAGGAGATGGGCGTCAAGCAGCAGGTGTTCGCCGAGGTCGAGGCGGTCGTGCCGGAGCACGCCATCCTCGCCACCAACACCTCCTCGCTCTCGGTCAGCGAGATGGCCTCGAAGCTGAAGCACCCGGAGCGGGTCGTCGGCTTCCACTTCTTCAACCCGGTCGCGATCCTCCCGCTGCTGGAGATCGTGCGCGGTGAGCGGACCGACGACGCCTCGCTGGCCACGGCGTTCGCGGTCGCCAAGAAGCTGAAGAAGACCGCGGTGCTGGTGAAGGACGCCCCGGCGTTCGTCGTCAACCGCATCCTGACCCGTTTCCTCGGCGAGGTCCTGGCGGCCATCGACGAGGGCACCCCGGTGGAGGTCGCCGACCGCGCGCTGGCCCCGCTCGGCCTGCCGATGTCGCCGATCGTGCTGCTGGAGCTGGTCGGCCCGGCCGTCGCCCACCACGTGGCGGGCACCCTGCACACCGCCTTCCCGGAGCGCTTCGGCGTCTCCGAGAACCTCGGCCGGATCGTCGCCGCGGGCAAGCGCTCCCTCTACGTCCACGACTCCGGCAAGCCGGAGCTGGACCCCGAGGTGGCCGCGCTCTTCCAGGTCGGCGACACCGTCCTCACCGAGGAGCAGGTCCGCGACCGGGCGCTGAACGCCATCGCGCAGGAGGTCCGGCTGATGCTGGACGAGGGCGTCGTGGCGGAGGCCCAGGACATCGACCTGTGCCTGATCACCGGCGCGGGCTGGCCCTTCCACCTGGGCGGCATCACGCCGTACCTGGACCGCGAGGGCGTCTCCGAGCGGGTGAACGGCAAGCGGTTCCTCGCCGAGGGCGTCGCGAGCGTCCCCGCGTAGGGCACGCGCCGCACCGTTCGTGGCACGGCCGGCGGGCCGCGTGGGAGTTCCTCCCGCGCGGCCCGTCCGCCGTTTCAGGGCCCGCCCGTTTCAGGCCCCGGCCGCCGC
The DNA here is from genome assembly GCF_051386515.1 of Streptomyces sp. URMC 123. NCBI lineage: Bacteria > Bacillati > Actinomycetota > Actinomycetes > Kitasatosporales > Streptomycetaceae > Streptomyces > Streptomyces sp. URMC 123. Next base: position 17,251 of record NZ_JBPQTV010000005.1, read on the forward strand.
CTGAGGCCCCGTCCGCCTTTTCAGGGCCCGGTCGGGGGCTCCGCGGGAGGGGGCCGCTCCCCCGCCTCCCGGCGGGTGTAGAACACCGCGCCGTCCAGCGTCCCCGTACGCCGGTAGTGCTCCCGCAGCAGCGCCCCCAGCGTGGGCACGTACCGGGGGCCGTACGGCTTGCCCCGGGAGTCGTCCACGATCAGGGCCGGGGGCGCGGCCGCCAGTTCGCGGCGGAAGGTGCCCCAGGCGCCCGCCACGGCGTACGCCTCGCCCACCCGGCTGCCGGCCCGGCCGCCGCTGTAGTTGGTCAGCAGCCCGGCGGTGAGATAGCGGCTGGCGGGGGCGCGGTCCGCCAGCCAGTACTGCTCGGGGTGCATGCCCCAGAAGAGCACCCGCTGGTCGGGGGCGGTGCGCTGGCGCACGGCCGTGGCGAGCCGGAGGGCGTGGTCGAGTTCCGCGCGGGGCGCGAACGCCCCCCAGCCCAGGAAGGCCAGGCAGGACACCGCCGAGCAGGCCATGGACAGGCGCAGCCAGGAGGGCGGCAGGGCGCGCAGGGCCGCCGTGCCGAGCAGCACCAGCGGGGGCAGCAGCTGCAGGTAGTAGTGGCCGAAGAAGTGGAAGCCCAGGGCCACTCCGGCCGCCGAGGCCGCCAGCCACAGCCACAGGTCGGCCGTCCGGGGCCGCGCGCGCCGGCGGGCCGCCGCCGCGATGGGGGCGAGCAGCCCGGCGCAGGCGGCGGCCAGCAGGGCCGCGTTGGCCAGGGCGCGCCCGGCGACATGGAGCGCGGAGCCGGCCGGGGAGAGATAGGCGCCCGAGCCCGTCAGCGTCCAGAACAGGAACCGGGAGGGGTCGGTGAGCAGAGCGGCCGCCACCACCGGCGCGGCCAGGCCGCCGAACAGGGCGCCGGCGGCGCGCCACCGGGCCGGCCCGTCGCCGGCGTGCCGCCAGAGCAGCCAGAGGACCGGCAGCAGCACCGCTCCCCCGGTCTGTTTGGTGAGCGCGGCGGCCGCGACCATCGCCCCGGCCGCGGCCCAGCGCCGCCGGTCCGCGCACCACAGCGCCGCGGCCGTCGCCGGCAGCATGAAGACCTCGAAGACGGCCGCCTGGGCGTCCTCGGGGTTGAGGCCGATGGAGGCCGGCAGATACAGCACGCCGGCGGTGAACCCGGCCCGCTCGCCCCAGCGGCGGCGGGCGATGTCGGCGAGGACGAGCGCCGTGAGCAGGTGCGCGAGCACCGCCAGCACTCGCAGGGGCCACAGCGAGTCGTCACCGAAGAGGGTGAAGGCGCCGTGGTAGAGCCAGGGCAGCAGCGGCGGTTTGCGGTCCACCACCGTGGCGTAGAGCTCGCCACCGGCGGCGAGCATCCGGGCCTGGACGGCGAGATAGCCCTCGTCCGGGTTCCACAGCGGGCGGGCGAACGACGGCAGCCGGGTGAGCAGGGCGAGCGCCGCGAGCCCGGCGGCGAGCCGCAGCCGGTGGCCGGGGCCGGCCGGGCGGGCGGACGCGGCGGTCCCGGGCCGCCCGTACGGTGGCGCGGCCCGGGAGGGGGACAGTGCGGGCATGACGGGGCGTCAGGGCTCCAGCCGGTCCGTGGTGGCGCTCATCCGGCTGTGGGAGCGCCCGTAGAGGAAGTAGATCGCGAAGCCGAGCACCATCCAGATCCCGAACCGCAGCCAGGTCTCGCCCGACAGGTTGAGCATCAGCCACAGCGAGGCGGCCACCGAGGCGATGGGCACCAGCGGCACCCAGGGGGTGCGGAAGGAGCGGTGCAGATCGGGCCGGGTGCGGCGGAGGATGATCACGCCGATCGCGACGACGACGAAGGCGAAGAGGGTGCCGATGTTCACCAGCGCGGCCAGCTCCGAGATGCTGGTGAAGCCCGCGATGATCGCGACCAGCACGCCGAGCAGGACCGTCGAGCGGTACGGGGTCGCGTAGTGCGGGTGGGTCCGGGAGAAGAACCGGGGCAGCAGGCCGTCGCGGCTCATGGCGAAGAACACCCGGGTCTGGCCGAGCAGCAGGATCATGCAGACGGTGGTGAGGCCCACGGCCGCGCCGAAGCTGATGACACCGGCGTAGAACGGGTGCCCGGTCTCCTTGAAGGCGTCGGCCAGCGGCGCGTCCACGGACAGCTCCGTGTACTTCTGCATGCCGGTGACGACGATCGACACGGCGACATAGAGCACGGTGCAGATGAGCAGCGAGCCGAGGATGCCCCGGGGCATGTCCCGCTGGGGGTTGCGGGTCTCCTCCGCCGCCGTCGCCACCACGTCGAAGCCGATGAAGGCGAAGAACACCACGGCCGCGGCGGTGAAGATGCCCTGCACGCCGAAGGTGGTGGGCTCGTAGCCGAACATCAGCTGGATCAGCGGGGAGTCGAGGCCCGCGCCGGCGATGGTGCCCTGGGCCTCGGGGATGAACGGGTCGTAGTTGGCGCCGTCGATGAAGAAGGAACCGGCGATGATCACGATCAGCACCACGGTCACCTTGGTGGCGACCACCAGGGCGGTGATCCGGGCGGAGAGCTTCATGCCCAGCACCAGGATGGCCGTCAGCGCCAGCACCAGCAGAAAGGCCAGCAGGTCGAAGCCGAAGCCGTCGGCGGCGTCGGGGCCGGACAGGGCGTCGGGCATGTGCCAGCCGATGTTCTCCATCAGCGCCCGTACGTAGCCCGACCAGCCGACGGCGACCACGGCGGTGCCGAGCGCCATCTCCAGCATCAGGTCCCAGCCGATGATCCAGGCCGGCAGCTCCCCGAGGGAGGCGTAGGAGAAGGTGTACGCGGAGCCGGCGACCGGCACGGTGGAGGCGAACTCCGCGTAGCAGAGCGCGGCCAGGGCGCAGACCACGCCGGCCGCCACGAACGCCAGCGCCGTCGCGGGCCCGGCGTTCTCCTTGGCCACGGCCCCGGTGAGCACGAAGATGCCGGTGCCGATGATGACACCGACGCCGAAGACCGTGAGGTCCAGGGCCGACAGGGACCGGGAGAGCGCGTGGTCCGGCTCCTCGGTGTCCTGGATGGACTGCTCGATCGTCTTGGTCCGGAAGAAGCCTCCGGCGCTGCGGCGGTTCGGGTCCTGCGTGGTCACCGGCGCACACCTCCCTGTAGCCCGTCCGCGCCATGCTTCTCGCAGCCGCGCGGGAGAGCCAGGGCTACACCCGCCGGAGCGCCGGATTCACCCGATGAGAGGTGTCACAAGGGGGGCTCGCGCTTGCTCGCGAGCCCCCCTCGGTGGCGCGGTGCGCGCCTCGGTCCTTGGCCTCCTGGGCCTCCTGGGCCTCCTGGGCCTTCCGGGCCCTTACGCCTCGGCGGACTCCGTCTGCGCCGCCTCGGCCGCCTCTGCCGCCTCTTCGTCGAAGCGGCCGTCGAGGCGGGCCACCAGCCCGGTGACCTGACGGGCGATGTCGGGGGCGGTCAGCCCGATCTCGGCCATGACCTCCTTGCGGGAGGCGTGGTCCAGGAACCGCGGCGGGATGCCGAAGTCGCGCAGCGGAACGTCCACGCCGGCGTCCCGCAGGGCCTGGGCGACGGCCGCGCCGACGCCGCCGACCCGGCTGTTGTCCTCGACGGTGACGACGACGCGGTGCCGCTCGGCGAGCTCCGGCAGCTTCTCGTCGACCGGCTTGACCCAGCGGGGGTCGACCACGGTCGAGGAGATGCCCTGCTTGTCGAGGAGGTCGGCGATCTCCAGGCACATCGGCGCCAGCGCGCCGACCGAGACCACCAGCACATCGGCGGCCCCGCCCGCGGCCGGGGCGCGCAGCACGTCCATGCCGCCGATCCGGTCCACGGCCGGCACGGCCGGGCCGACCGCGCCCTTGGAGTAGCGCACCACGGTGGGGGCGTCGTCGACGTCGACGGCCTCGCGCAGCTGGGCGCGGAGCTGGTCGGCGTCGCGGGGCGCGGCGATCCGCAGGCCGGGCACGACCTGGAGGATCGACATGTCCCACATGCCGTTGTGGGAGGCGCCGTCGGTACCGGTGACCCCGGCCCGGTCCAGCACGAACGTCACACCGCACTTGTGCAGCGCCACATCCATCAGCACCTGGTCGAACGCCCGGTTCAGGAACGTGGCGTACACCGCGAACACCGGGTGCAGCCCACCGGTCGCCAGCCCCGCCGCCGACACCGCGGCATGCTGCTCCGCGATCCCCACGTCGTACACCCGCTCGGGGAAGGCCTTGGCGAACCGGTCCAGGCCGACGGGCTGGAGCATCGCGGCGGTGATGGCGACGACGTCCTCGCGCTCCTTGCCGAGCGCGACCATCTCGTCACCGAAGACGCCGGTCCAGTCGGCGCCGCCGCTGGAGACCGGGAGGCCGGTGTCGGGGTGGATCGGGCCGATGCCGTGGAAGCGGTCGGCCTCGTCCTGCTCGGCCGGGCGGTAGCCGCGGCCCTTCTCGGTGAGGCAGTGCACGATGACCGGGCCGCCGAAGCGCTTGGCGCGGGTGAGCGCCGACTCCAGGGCCTCGATGTCGTGGCCGTCGATGGGGCCGACGTACTTCAGCCCCAGGTCCTCGAACATGCCCTGCGGGGCGATGAAGTCCTTCAGGCCCTTCTTGGCGCCGTGCAGGGTCTCGTAGAGCGGCTTCCCGACGACCGGGGTCCGCTCCAGGATGTCCTTGCCGCGGGCCAGGAAGCGCTCGTAGCCGTCGGTGGTGCGCAGGGTGGCGAGGTGGTTGGCCAGGCCGCCGATGGTGGGGGCGTACGAGCGTTCGTTGTCGTTGACGACGATGACCAGCGGGCGGTCCTTGGCGGCGGCGATGTTGTTCAGCGCCTCCCAGGCCATGCCGCCGGTGAGCGCCCCGTCCCCGATGACCGCGACGACGTGGTCGTCCTTCTTGAGCACCTCGTTGGCCTTGGCGAGGCCGTCGGCCCAGCCCAGCACCGTGGAGGCGTGGCTGTTCTCGATGACGTCGTGCTCGGACTCGGCCCGCGAGGGGTAGCCGGACAGGCCGCCCTTGGCGCGGAGCCGGGCGAAGTCCTGGCGGCCGGTGAGCAGCTTGTGGACGTACGACTGGTGTCCGGTGTCGAAGAGCACCTTGTCCCGCGGCGAGTCGAAGACCCGGTGCAGGGCGATGGTGAGCTCCACGACGCCGAGGTTGGGGCCGAGGTGGCCGCCGGTCTTGGAGACGGCGTCGACGAGGAAGGTACGGATCTCCGCCGCCAGCTCGTCCAGCTGCTCCGGGTCGAGCCGGTCCAGATCGCGCGGTCCCCTGATGCGGGTCAGCAGCGCCACCCGTGCCTCCTTGCTGTTCGCGGTCGAGCTTCGCCTGTAGGTCGTGCCTGTCGGGTCCTGCCGGTCCGTCGAGTCTAATGTTCCGTCGGGTATCGCGTTGATCGGGCTGTGCGATCTGCATCACGCGGGTGGCCCACGGCGCCGCCGGGGGCGCCGTGGGCCACGATCCGCGATCGGCCGTCCGCCGGGCCCTTACCGGGCCCGGCCTGCCGTTACCGGGCCCGGGCCCGCCGCTACTAGGCCCGGCCCGCCGTCTTCTGGGTGCGGCGGGAGACCGAGTCGATCACGACGGCCGCCAGCAGCACCGCGCCGGTGATCATGTACTGAACGGCCGCGTTGATGCCGAGCAGGGCCATGCCGGAGGCGATCGACTGGATCACCAGCACGCCGAGCAGGGCCGACCAGGTCGAGCCCCGGCCGCCGAAGAGGCTGGTGCCGCCGATGACGGCCGCGGCGATGCAGTTCATCAGCAGGCTGCCCGCGCCCGACCCCTGGTTGGCGGCGTTGATCTGGGAGGCCAGGAACATGCCGCCGACGGCCGCCATGGTGCCGGCGAGCGCGAAGACGGACATCCGGACCAGGGCCACGTTGATGCCGGCCCGGCGGGCGGCCTCGACGCTGCCGCCCAGGGCGAAGACCTTGCGCCCGTACGAGGTGCGGCGGAGCACGAAGTCGAGCGCGACCACCACCCCGAGGAAGATCACCAGCGCCAGCGGCAGCCCCTTGTACTGGTTGAGCAGCCAGGCCACCACGAACGCCGGCACCGCCAGCGCGGCCGTGCGCAGCGCGATCTCGCTCAGCGGCCGGCTGGGCACCCCGGCGGCCTCCCGGCGGCGGCTGTCGCGCCAGGAGAACAGGAAGAAGGCGGCCACGCTCAGCAGGGCCAGTCCGTAGGCGGCCGCGACATCGCCGAAATAGTGGTTGGTGAGCTTGGCCACCAGGCCGGAGTCGTCGAGGTTGATGGTGCCGTTGGTGCCGAGCACCTGGAGCATCAGACCGTTCCAGCCGAGCAGGCCGGCCAGGGTCACTACGAAGGCGGGGACGCCGATCCGGGCGAAGAAGAAGCCGTGGACGGCGCCGATGACCGTGCCCGTGAGCACGGCGAGCAGCAGGGCCAGGCCCTCCGGCACGCCGTTGTTGATCGTGAGCACGGCGAAGACGGCGGCGGCGAGGCCGCTGACCGAGCCGACCGACAGGTCGATCTCGCCGAGGATCAGCACGAAGACGATGCCGACGGCGATCAGGCCGGTGCCGGCGCTGGTCACGAAGAGGTTGGAGAGGTTCTCCGCGCCCAGGAAGGCGGAGTCCTGGAGCTGGAAGACGATGCCGATGGCGATCAGCCCGACGACCACGGGCAGGGAGCCCAGCTCGCCGCTGCGCAGCTTGCGCCGGAACTCCTCGGCGTAGCCCCGGAAGCCCTGCTGGCGGACCAGCAGCCGGGGGTCGACGGCGGTGACGGCCGCGGGGGCCGGCGGGGTGGACTCGACGGCGCCGGCGGCCGGGGCGGCCCGGTCCGCGGGGGTGCCGTCTTCGGGGGTGGTGGTGTCGGTGGTCACTTCCGGCCCTCCGCGGAACGCGCCGTGCGCCGGGTCACCGCGTTGTCCGTGGCGCCGGTGATGGCGGAGATGATCTCTTCCTGGGATGTGGTGCGCACATCGAACGTGCCGTTGTTGCGGCCGAGGCGGAGCACCGCGACCCGGTCGGCGACGGCCTTGACGTCGGCCATGTTGTGGCTGATGAGGATGACCCCGAGGCCGCGCTCGCGCAGCCGTTCGACGAGGTCGAGGACCTGGGCGGTCTGTTCGACGCCGAGCGCGGCGGTGGGCTCGTCGAGGATGACCACCTTGGGCTCGCCCAGCAGCGAGCGGGCGATGGCGACGGTCTGCCGCTGGCCGCCGGAGAGCGAGGCGATGGGGATGCGCACGCTGGGGATGCGGATGGAGAGGGTGGAGAGCAGCTCGCGGGAGCGGCGCTCCATCTCGACCTCGTCGAGGACTCCGACGCGGCGGATCTCGCGGCCGAGGAAGAGGTTGCCCACGACATCGAGGTTGTCGCAGAGCGCGAGGTCCTGGTAGACGGTGGCGATGCCCAGGTCCTGGGCGTCGTGCGGGCGGCCGATCCGCACCGGCCGGCCCTCCCACTCGATGACGCCCTCGTCGGCGGGGGCGGCCCCGGCGATGGTCTTGACCAGGGTCGACTTGCCGGCGCCGTTGTCGCCGACCAGGGCGACCACCTCGCCGGCATGGATCTCGAGCTCCACATCGGTGAGCGCCTGTACGGCGCCGAACCGCTTGGAGATCCCGCGCAACGCCAGCACGGGCGTAGCGGACACGTGAATCATCTCCTTCGCCGCCTGACCCGGCGGGGGATGTGCCGTCCGGCGGCCGGCCCCGCTCGGGGGAGGATCGGGGGCCGGGCGCCGGACGGGGTCTTGACGGTGCGGTCCGCTCACCGGACCGCCGGCTGGTGCCGCGGCTCCCGGGGCGGGGCCGCTGGTGCATGGGCGTGGTGCGCCCGGTGGTGCTCCGGGCGCGGCGTACGGCGCGGGGAGCGGGGCCCGGATACGGGTACGGGTCCGGGCGGGGGCCCGGGTACGGGTCCGGGCGGGCGCGGGACTACTTCAGCCCGAGCGCGTCACAGGCGGACGCGAACTTCTCGGTGCAGATCTCGTCGCGCTGGTAGAGGCCGTCCTTGAGGACGGTGTTCTGGATGTTGTCCTTGGTCAGCGGCACGGGGGTGACGAAGACGGTCGGGATGCCCTTGGCGGTGCCGCTGTCCACGGTGGTCTTGGCGATCGTGTCGAGCTTCTCGCCCTTGGCCAGCGCGACGGCGAACTCGGCGGCGGCGAACGCCTCCGGCGCGTACGGCTTGTAAATGCTCATGAACTGTTCACCGGCGACGATGCGCTGCACGGCGGCGAGCTCGGCGTCCTGGCCGGTGACCGGGGGGAGCTTGTCGAAGCCGGCGCCCTTGAGGGCGGTGATCACACCGCCGGCCATGCCGTCGTTGGCGGAGTAGACACCGACGATGTTGTCCTTGCCGAGCGCGGAGATGGCGCCCTTCATGTTCTCGTTGGCGTTCTCCGGCTTCCACTCCTTGGTGTCGTACTCCTTGCCGACGGTGACCTTGCCGTCGAGCGCGGCGTGGGCGCCCTTCTTGTACATCGCGGCGTTGGGGTCGGTGACCGAGCCGTTCATCATCACGATCTTGCCCTGGGAGGCCCTGTCCCCGAGCTCGCGCAGCAGGGCCTCGCCCTGGAGCTTGCCCACCAGCTCGTTGTCGACCGAGGTGTAGGCCTTGATCGGGCCCTCGGCCAGCCGGTCGTAGGCCACCACGGGGATGCCGGCGTCATCGGCCTTCTTGACCGAGGAGGCGATCGACTTGTAGTCCACCGCGTCGAGGATGAGCGCGTCGACCTTCTTGGTGATCATGGTGTCGACCTGCTGCTGCTGGACCGACGGCTCCTGCTTGGCATTGGCGTAGAGAACGGTGGTCTCCGGGCCGGCCAGCTCCTTGATGCGCTTCTCGATGAGCGGCTTGTCGAATTTCTCGTACCGCGCGGTCTGGTTCTCCGGCAGGAGCAGGCCGATGGTGAGCGGGCCCTTTTTGTCCTTGGCCTGCTCGGACTTGTCACCGGCCTGCTTGGCGCTGCCACAGGCGGCGAGCCCGGCAACGGCCATCGACGCGGCCGCCACGGCCACGGCAGCACGACGCAGATGCGTATTCACTACGGATACCTCCCTGACGAGGCCGCGTCGTTGCGGCCGAGGTGGCTGGAAGTCAACTCGGCCACGAGAAGAGCGTCAAGAAGTAAATCCTTAACGAGATGGCAACGGTGCCATTCGTTATCTAAGTGAAGGCAGGAGCCCCCGCCGGGAATGACTCGTCCAGAAGGTTCGAATCACCCATCTCGCTCAATACCAGAGCGAGAGCGCCCAATACCTCGGCCCGGCCGCCGAGCGAACCGGGAACCACGGAGAGCTGACGGGCGGCGCTGGGAATGGCGTACCGGGCCACGGATTCCCGAATGGGCCCCAGCACCAGTTCCCCGGCCTCGGCGAGATCGCCGCCGAGCACCACCCGGCTGGGATTGAGCAGATTGCACAGATTCGCCACGCCGCTGCCGATGTGCCGGCCGACGTCGCCGACCACCCGGCGGCAGCCCGGGTCGCCCTCCCGGGCCAGCCGCACCACCCGCTCCATGGTGAGGTCGGGGCCGTGGCTGGAGTGCAGCAGCGCCAGCACATAGCGGGCGGCGGTGAAGGTCTCCAGGCAGCCGCGGTTGCCGCAGCGGCACACCGGCCCGGACTCGTCCAGGGTGATGTGGCCGATCTCGCCGGCGGTGCCGCCCGGGCCCCGGTAGATCTGCCCGTTGATCACCAGCCCGGCGCCGACGCCGCTGGCCACCTTGATGTAGGCGAGGTCCTTGACCCCCCGCCCGCCGCCCCAGACCAGCTCGCCGAGGGCGCCGAGGTTGGCGTCGTTGTCCACGTGCACCGGCACCCCCAGCCGTCCGGCCAGCTCGTCGCGGGGGTTGGTGCCGGCCCAGCCCGGCAGGATCGCGGTGGAGCCCAGGGTGCCGGAGGCCACGTCGATCGGGCCCGGGACGCCCAGCCCCACCCCGACGATCTTGCCGACGCCGACCCCGGTCTCCGTGATCAGCTTCTTGACCAGCTGTTCCGCCCGGTCGAAGCCCTCCTCCGCGGAGGCGTCCACATCCAGCGGGGCGGCCTCCTCGGCGAGCACCCGATGGGCGAGGTTGCCCACCGCGACCCGCAGATGGGTGTGTCCGAAGTCGACGCCCACGACGATGCCGGCGTCCCCGCTGAGCGAGACGCTGCGGGCTCGGCGGCCGCCCGCCGAGGTGGGGGTGACCTCGACCGTTCCGCCGTCCTTGAGCTCGCGGACGATATTGGAGACCGTGGCGGCCGAGAGCCCGGTGGTGCGGGCGATCTCGGCCTGGGTGAGCGAGCCCGCCATGCGCACCGCGCGGACGACCCGCTCAAGATTGGCCCGGTGCAGCGACGACTGCGATCCCGGAGTCTCCACCACGGTCCGATCACTCCCACCAAGGCCGGACGGGACCACCACAGAAGACCCCGTCGTCTACAACATGTGAACTCTAAGTCGAGCTCTTCCCGTTGTCTCCCGTCAAGACCTTGAGCGGGGTGAGGATCGGATGAGCGTTACTTCAGCGCGCCGGCGGTCAGGCCCGCCTGCACCTGGCGCTGGAAGACGGTGTAGACCGCGAGCACGGGCAGCATCGCCAGGGTGAGCCCGGCGAAGAGCCCCGACCAGTCGCCCTTGTACCCCTGGGACACCGCCAGCATCGCCAGGCCCTGGGTGAGCAGCCGCCGGTCGTCGTACTGCGGATTGAGCGCGATCGGCAGCAGATACTGATTCCACTGCCCCAGGAAATTGAAGATCCCCACGCTGACCAGCCCCGGCTTGGCCATGGGCAGCATCACCTGGAAGAAGACCCGGGAGTGCGAGGCCCCGTCGATCATCGCCGCCTCCGCGATGGAGCCGGGCAGCGTTCTGAAGAACGCGGTCATGAAGAAGACCGTGAAAGGCAGCGAATAGGCGATATAGACCAGAATCAGCCCGTGGTAGGTGTCCAGCAGGGCGAAGTTCTTCATCACGAAGAACAGCGGCACGATCGCCATGATCACCGGGAAGGTCATTCCCCCGACGAAGAGGAAGTAGACGAACCGGTTTCCCGGGAAGGTGAAGCGGGCGATCACATAGGCCACCATCGAACCGAGCAGCATGGTGCCCAGCACCGAGGGCACGACCACGATCAGCGAGTTGAGCGTGTACTGGCCGATATTGGCGCCGGTCCAGGCCCGCGACCAGTTCTCCCAGTGCAGGGTGGTGGGCAGCGACCAGGGGCTGTCCAGGATCTGCCCCGAGGTCTTGAGCGAGCTCATCGCCGCCCACAGCAGCGGCCCCGCGGCCAGCAGGCCCCACAGCACCAGGAAGCCGTGCGAGAAGACATTGAGCACGCGCCCCTCGCGGCGGCCGCTCCCCGGGCGCCCGGAGGGGCCTCCGGCGTCCGGCGCCGCGCCGGCCGCGCTCCGGCCGGAGACACCCGTGGGTTCGGTGGTGGTCATCGTTCGCCTCTCCCCGCTCGCCGCTTCCCGCGCCCCGGCCGCACGGGGACGCGCCCCGGCCGGCGGCCCCCGCCTCGCACCGCGCCGCGCCCGGCCATCTCAGAACTCGATCCGGTCGCGGCGGCGCCCGAGGCCCATGGCCAGCACCGCGAAGACCATGGTGACCACGAGCAGGGCCACGCCGACGGCGGTCGCGTATCCCGCCTGGCCGTCCCGGAACGCCTTGTTGTAGAGGTAGACCGGCAGCACCATGGTCGAGTAGTTCGGGCCGCCCTGGTTGACCGTCATGATGTGCACATACGCGAAGGCGTCCAGCGCGATGATGCCCATGTAGACCCAGCCGGTCTGCACGGTGTCCCGGATCAGCGGCAGGGTGATCCGGAAGAACGTGGTGGCCCGGCCGGCGCCGTCCAGCAGCACCGCCTCGTAGATCTCCCTGGGGATCGCGCCCATCGCGGCGGAGAACAGCACCACGTAGAAGCCGACGTTCGCCCACACCATCACGCCGATGACGCAGGCGAGCGCGAGCCCCGGATCGCCCAGCCAGGACTGCTCCAGCGAGGACAGGCCCACGGCGTCGAGCACCCCGTTGAGCAGCCCGCCCTGCGGATTGTAGATATTGCTCCACAGCACCGCGATGATCGCGATCGACAGCACCTGCGGAAAGAAGTAGATCACCTTGTAGACGGCGGAGCCGCGCACCCCGGCGACCGCCTCGCCCCGGCGGTGGCGGCCCCCGACGTTCAGCATGAAGGCGAAGAACAGCCCCAGGCCCAGGGCCAGCAGCGGCAGCGCGACCAGCACCACGACGTTGTGCCAGAGCGCCTTCCAGAAGATGTCGTCGTCGACGAGCTTGGCGTAGTTGTCGAGCCCGACCATCGAGAAGTCGTTGCTGTAGCCCGTCCAGTCGGTCAGCGAGTAGTAGAACGTCTGGAGGAAGGGCGAGATGACGAAGACCGCGTACAACACCAGGGGCACCAGCAGGAATCCGCTGATGAACCGGTATTTGACATAGGTCCGGTAGTGCCGCGAGGCGCGGAATCCGCCGCCCGGCGCCCGCTGAGGTGTTCCGGCGCGGCCCTCGGCCACCGCCGCTCGGCTGTCACTCGCCATTCCCGCCCTGCCCCTTGCTCGTACCGTTGTCGACGACGACCGGACAGCTGCCGCCCGGGGTGCCCGGGCGCTTCTCAGGCGTGCTTGTACTTCTTCACCGCGTCGTCCTTGGCCGTCTCGTCGGCGACCCGCTGGATGGAGTTGACGGCCTCGTCCGGCTTCACCCGGCCCGCCAGCAGCTCGGCGAGAATGCCGCCGATCTTCTCCTTGTGGAGGGTCTGGTACCAGTCCGCGATCCTCGGGTTGACGACGTTCGACCCGGCGGCCGAGAGCGCCTTGCTGGAGGAGTCCAGGCCCGGCGGGAGCGTCATGCCGTCCGTGGCGCCCTGCACACAGGTGAGCGAGGAGACCAGCTTGGCGAAGTTCTGCGCGGCCTTCCTGCTGAGCATCACGCGCAGCATCTCCATGCCGCCGGCCTTGTTCCTGGCCTGTTGGGGAACGATGAAGGGCTCGCCCGCCTGCGCCCAGATGGTCTCGAACGGCATCTTGTCGGAGCTGTCGAGGCTCGACGGCGGGGCCATCGTCATCCGGAAGTCGGGCGGGGTGGTGGGCTTGGCCTCGTTCTCCACCCAGGAGCCGTTGGGAATGAACAGCGCCTTCCCCTTGGTCCATTGGGTCTGCGACTGAATGTGGTCCAGGCCCGGGGTGCCCTTAAGGATGTATCCCTTGGCGGCCAGCTCGTAGTACGCCTCGAAGGCCTTTTTGACCGCCTCGTGCTTCCAGGCGTTCGGTTCGAGATTGTCGATCGCCTTCAGGACGTCATTGCCGCCGATCTTCCCGATGAACGGGTAGAGCGTGAACGGAATGTAGTACGGGTGCTTGCCGGCGTAGGTCCAGCCGGCGATGCCCTTCTGCTTGGCCTTCTCGCAGAGCGCCAGCATGGCGTCCCAGGTCTTCGGATACTCCCAGCCGTTGTCCTCCAGCAGCTTGCCGGAGTACCAGACGCCGAAGGTGGTGAAGGCGTAGTTGAGGCGGTAGCACTTCTCGTCGCCGTACTGGCCCATTTCGATGGTGCCGGGGACGAGGGTGTCCCGCACCTTCTTCTTGGGGTCGTCGTACGAGGGGGCGTCCAGCAGCGGGGTGAGATCGGCGAGTTGCCCCTTGGAGATGAGGGTCGCCGCGTCCATCTGCTTGGCGCCCGAGTTGTCGACCAGGTCGGGGGGATTGCCCCCGACGAACCGCGGCTGGAGCAGCGGCTGAATGTCCTGGGTCTCCTTGAGGGCGACCTTTCCGTACTTCGCCTCGTAGTCCTTGGCCGCGTCCTTGGCGTACTGCGTGCCGAAGCCACCGTTGAAGACGACGAAGTCGAGGGCCGCGTTCTTGTCGACACCGAGCGGGTTGTCCGCGCTCTTCGTGCCCTCCTTGGCCTCGCCGCCACCGTCGCCGGAGGTGGCGCACGCGGAGAGCGCGCCCATCGCCGGCAGACCGATCAGGCCCAATGCCGCCGCTCTTTTGATCAGATCGCGGCGGCCGTACTCGGAGGTCGTTCCCATGCTCAAGTCCTCGCCTTCTCCAGGACTCAGGCGGTGAACCAGGAACCTCCCCGGCACCGCGGTCATTTGAAGCTGGGTCGCGCTGGGCTCCACGAGGTCAGCGGCCGATGAACGCACGGCCCGCTGGACGCCGACAGGTATAGTCCACTCCCCGGCGGCTGGGCAAGATCGAGAGCAGCTTTGGGCCGCAGTCTTTCCCGAGTTGAGACATGCCCGGCCCGCGGCCGGGCATGACACGCGGCCCGCCCCCGGCGCGGCTCGAATACCGCCATCACCCTTGACACCAAAGGCCACAGAAGCCCTACGTTGAGTCCGCACGACCCGATGGACAACGTTGTCGGCTCCAGGGGCGCTCCAGGGGGCTCCAGAGGGAGTGGGTGGGCATGAAGAGCGGACGTCAGGGTCGTCACAGACGGTGGATCGCGCTGCTCGGGGCCGCCGTACTGCTGGGGACGGCACCGGGGACGGCGGCTGCCGCTCCGGCCGGGCACACGGTGTCCGCTCCCGCCGAACGCGCCGCGGACCGGCCGGCCGGCGAGCGGTTCGCCTCCTCCTTCGAGCCCGACGACCCGCCGCCCGACTGGAGCGACACGGTCGAGACCGGCCCCGACGGCGAGCCCCGGGCCTCCGGTGTCGACGGCGGCACACCTCCCGGCATCCCCGGCAATGTCACCGACACCGTGACCGAGGTGCGGGCCAGCGGCGAGCACACCGAGGCCGGGGAGGTGAAGGAGAACCTCGTGGACGGCGAACCCGGCACCAAGTGGCTGGTGTTCGCCCCCACGGCCTGGCTCGAGTTCACCCTCTCCCGGCCCGCGGCCGTCGTGCGCTACGCCCTCACCTCGGCCAATGACGCGGCCGCCCGCGACCCCCGCGACTGGACCCTCCGGGGCTCGGCCGACGGCGCCACCTGGACCACCCTGGACACCCGGACCGGCGAGAGCTTCGACGGGCGCCAGCTGACCCGCGAGTTCACCGCCGCCGCCACGACCCCGTACCGGCACTTCCGGCTGGAGATCGACCGCAACGCCGGCGCCGAGCTCACCCAGCTCGCCGAGTTCCAGCTCGCCACCGGCGGCCCGCCGCCCCCGCCGCCCCCGACCATGCGCAGCCATGTCGACCGCGGCCCCACCGGCTCCCCCACCGCCAAGGCGCGCGCCGGCTTCACGGGGCTGCGCGCCCTGCGCTACGCCGGCGCGCATCGGCCGGACGGCAGGGCGTACTCGTACAACAAGGTCTTCGACGTGCACACCCGGGTCACCGCCGACACCGTGCTGTCCTATCGGCTGTTCCCCTCGATGCCCACGCTGCACCCCCGCTATCCCGCGACCCACGTCGCGGTCGACCTGGCCTTCACCGACGGCGGCTATCTCAGCGAGCTGAACGCCGTGGACCAGCACGGCGCGCGGCTGACCCCCCAGGGGCAGGGCGCGTCGAAGACGCTGTACGTCAACCAGTGGAACCACAAGGAGTCGCGGATCGGCGCCGTCGCGGCCGGCCGTACGGTGGACCGGATTCTGATCGCCTACGACGCGCCCGCCGGGCCCGCGGACTTCCGCGGCTGGCTGGACGACGTCGCCCTCGCCCCCGCCCCGCCCGAGCCGCCCCCGGCCCATCCGGCCGACCACGTGGTCACCACCCGCGGCACCCATTCGAGCGGCGCGTTCTCCCGGGGCAACACCTTTCCGGCCACCGCGGTCCCGCACGGATTCACCTTCTGGACCCCGGTGACCAACGCGGGCTCCACCAGCTGGCTGTACGAGTACGCCCGCGCCAACAACGCCGACAACCTGCCCACCGTGCAGGCGTTCTCGGCCGCCCACCAGCCGAGCCCGTGGATGGGCGACCGGCAGACCTTCCAGGTGATGCCGACGGCCGCCGCCGGGGTGCCGGACGCCCGGCGCACCGCCCGGGCGCTGCCCTTCCGGCACGAGAAGGAGACCGCGCGGCCGCACCACTACGGGGTGACCTTCGAGAACGGGCTGCGCGCGGACATCGCGCCCACCGACCACGCCGCCCTGATGCGCTTCACCTTCCCCTCCGACGACGCCGCCCTGATCTTCGACAACGTCCGGGGCGAGGGCGGGCTGACGCTGGACGCCGAACGCGGGGTGGTCAGCGGCTACTCCGACGTCCGCAGCGGGCTGTCCACGGGCGCGACCCGGATGTTCGTGTACGGCGTCCTCGACGCTCCGGTCGTCGCGGGCGGACCGCTCTCCGGCGGCGGGGGCGAGGGGGTGACCGGCTACTTCCGCCTCCGGCCCGGCGCGGACCGCACGGTGGTGTTACGGATCGCCACCTCGCTGATCGGGGTGGACCAGGCCAGGGCCAATCTGGAGCAGGAGATCGCGCCGTCGGACGGCCTGGCGTCCGTCGCGGCGCGGGCGCGGGACGCCTGGGACCGCCGGCTGCGGGTGATCGAGGTGGAGGGCGCCACCCGCGATCAGCTCACCACCCTGTACTCCAACCTCTACCGGCTGTACCTCTATCCGAACTCCGGGTACGAGAACACCGGCACCCGCGAGGCGCCGCGGTACCGCTACGCCAGCCCGTTCTCGCCGCCGGCGGGCGAGAACACCCCGACGGCCACCGGGGCGAGGCTCGTCGACGGCAAGGTCCACGTCAACAACGGCTTCTGGGACACCTATCGCACCGCCTGGCCGGCCTACGCGCTGTTCGACCCCGAGCACGCCGGCGAGCTCGTCGACGGCTTCGTGCAGCAGTACA
Source organism: Streptomyces sp. URMC 123 (assembly GCF_051386515.1). Classification (NCBI taxonomy): domain Bacteria; kingdom Bacillati; phylum Actinomycetota; class Actinomycetes; order Kitasatosporales; family Streptomycetaceae; genus Streptomyces; species Streptomyces sp. URMC 123. The sequence continues at coordinate 33,928 of NZ_JBPQTV010000005.1, forward strand.
AGGACGGCGGCTGGATCTCCCGCTGGTCCTCCCCCGGCTACGCCGATCTGATGACCGGAACCAGTTCGGACGTCGCCTTCGCCGACGCCCATCTCAAGGGGGTGCCCTTCGACGCGAAGGCCGCCTACGAGGCGGCGCTGAAGAACGCGACGGCGGTGCCGCCCTCCTCCGGTGTGGGCCGCAAGGGCATGGAGACCTCGCCCTTCCTCGGCTACACGAGCACCGCCACGCCCGAGGGCATGTCCTGGGCGCTGGAGGGGTACCTCAACGACTTCGGGCTGGCCCGCATGGCCGAGGCGCTGCACCGGACGACCGGCGAGCGGCGCTACCGGGAGGAGGCCGACTACTTCCTGGACCGGGCGCGCGGCTATGTGCACCTCTTCGACCGGCGCGTCGGCTTCTTCCAGGGCCGGGACGCGGACGGCGGCTGGCGGCTGTCGCCGGACGTCTACGACCCGAGGGTCTGGGGCCACGACTACACCGAGACCAATGGCTGGAACTTCGCCTTCCACGCCCCGCAGGACAGCCGGGGGCTGGCGAACCTGTACGGCGGGCGGCAGGGGCTGGCGAAGAAGCTCGACACGTTCTTCGCCACGCCGGAGACGGCCTCCCCCGCGTTCGCCGGGTCGTACGGCGGGGTCATCCACGAGATGACCGAGGCGCGCGACGTGCGGATGGGCATGTACGGGCACAGCAACCAGGTGTCGCACCACATCGCGTATCTCTACGACGCGGCCGGGCAGCCGTGGAAGACCCAGGAGAAGGTGCGCGAGGTGCTCTCCCGGCTGTATCTGGGCAGCGAGATCGGGCAGGGCTACCCCGGTGACGAGGACAACGGCGAGATGTCGGCGTGGTACCTCTTCAGCGCCCTGGGCTTCTACCCGCTGGTGATGGGCAGTCCGGAGTACGCGATCGGCTCGCCGCTGTTCACCAAGGCGACCGTCCGTCTGGGCGGGGGCCGCGAACTCGTGGTCACCGCCCGGGGCAACAGCGCCCGGACCCCTTACGTCCAGGCGCTGAAGGTCAACGGCGCCCCGTGGCACTCCACGGCGCTGCCGCACGCGGCCATCGCCCGGGGCGGCACGCTGGAGTTCACCATGGGCGACCGGCCCTCGTCCTGGGGCACCGGGCGGAACGCGGGCCCCACCTCCCTGACGGAGGGGGACGCTCCCCCGTCGCCCGCGGTGGACGCGACCGGGCCCGGCACCCCGGTCGTGCTCACCGGAGGCGGGGACGGGGGCGGGCGCGGTGGCGCGCTCGTGGACAACACCTCGGCGACGACGGCCTCCTTCGCCGAGGCGGCGCTCGACGTCGGCGGCCCGGCCGAGGTCGTGCGCTACACCCTGACCTCCGCGGGGCGTTCGGCCGCGCCCACCGGCTGGACGCTGCTCGGCAGCCGGGACGGCCGCCAGTGGGTCACCCTGGACCGGCGCGCGGCGGAGACCTTCGCCTGGGACCGGCAGACCCGGGCCTTCGCCGTGAAATCACCCGGTAAATACCGGAAATACCGGCTCGTCCTGACGGGCGCGGGCACCCTGGGCGAGATCGAACTCCTGGGCCGCCCGACGGCCTACCGACCGGTCACATAATCGGTTGACGCCTCCTCATCTCATGACATGATCCACGTGATCCCGCGACGCGCGTATTGGACCGTGTCGCGCTTGATGTCTGACTTTGGAGATCTCACGTGGCCTTTTCCTCCGGCCGTCAGCGCGGGAAGACCCTGCGCCGTCTCGCGACCGCTCTGGTCGCCGCCGCCGTTCTCGGCGGCACCGCCGGCACCGCCGTCGCCGCCCCGGCGCCGGTTCCGGCCCCCCTCGGCGCCGAGGCCGCCGCGCCGTCGGCCGTTCCCTTCGCCGCCTCCGCGGGCACCGGCGAGGCTCCGGTCTTCCCGCTGATGGGCGTCGAGACCAACGGCGACCTGTACTCGTACGGGATGGACGGCCAGGGCGGGCTCACCGAGCGCGAGTACGTCTGGTTCGGCTGGGAGTACTTCAAGAACGCCGCCTGGGTCGACAACGACCGCGACGGCGAGTCCGACGGCCTGTACAGCTGGGACAACAGCGGCATGCTGCACTTCAGCTCCGACGGTGGCGACAAGCAGATCGGCGGCGGCTGGAACATCTACACCAAGGTGCTCTCCCCCGGCGACCTGGGCGGCGCCAAGGAGTACGACATCATGGCCGTCGACACGGCCGGTGTGATGTGGACCTACCTGGCGTACCCCGACGGTTCGGTCACCCCGCGGGTGCGGATCGGCTCCGGCTGGGACGCGTACACCCACCTCTCCGGCAAGGGCGACCTCACGGGTGACGGCCGCGCCGACATCGTCGCCAAGGACGGCAAGGGCGACCTGTACCTCTACAAGGGCACCGGCGACTACAAGGCGCCCTTCGAGCCGCGCGTGAAGGTCGGCTACGGCTACAACATCTACAACGCCCTGCTCTCCACGGGCGATGTGGACCTCGACGGCCGCACCGACATGCTGGCCCGCGAGGCCAATGGTGACCTCTACCTCTACAAGGGCACCGGCAACGCGTCCGACCCCTTCGAGTCCCGGAAGAAGATCGGCTTCGGCTACAACATCTACCGCTGGATGTTCTGATATCGCCTGATGTTCTGACGTCGTCGGAACGACAGCCGAGAACGCACAAGGGCCGCACCCCTCGCCGGGGTGCGGCCCTCGTCGTGCTGGGCGGATGGCGGACCGGCCTCGGCGGCCGGTCCGCCGCCGATCACTTGCGGATCAGCGAGCGCAGCACGTACTGCATGATGCCGCCGTTGCGGTAGTAGTCCGCCTCGCCGGGGGTGTCGATGCGGACGACCGCGTCGAACTCCACACCGGTGTCGGTGGTGACCTTCACCGTGCGCGGGGTGCGGCCCTCGTTGAGCTCGGTGACCCCGGTGATGGAGAAGGTCTCCTCGCCGGTCAGGCCGAGCGACTGCGCCGAGGCGCCCTCGGGGAACTGGAGCGGCAGGACGCCCATGCCGATGAGGTTCGAGCGGTGGATGCGCTCGTACGACTCGGCGATGACGGCCTTGACGCCGAGCAGCGCGGTGCCCTTGGCGGCCCAGTCGCGGGACGAGCCGGAGCCGTACTCCTTGCCGGCCAGGACGACGAGCGGGATGCCCTGCTCGATGTAGTTGCGGGAGGCGTCGTAGATGAACGACACCGGCCCGCCGTCCTGGGTGAAGTCGCGGGTGAAGCCGCCCTCGGTGCCCGGCGCGATCTGGTTGCGCAGGCGGATGTTGGCGAACGTACCGCGGATCATGACCTCGTGGTTGCCGCGGCGCGAGCCGTAGCTGTTGAAGTCGCGGCGGTCGACGCCGTGCTCCGTGAGGTACTTGCCGGCCGGGGTGTCGGCCTTGATCGCGCCGGCCGGGGAGATGTGGTCGGTGGTGACCGAGTCGCCGAGCTTCGCCAGCACGCGGGCACCGGCGATGTCCGTGACCGGGGTGGTCTCCATCGTCATGCCCTCGAAGTACGGGGGCTTGCGGACGTAGGTGGACTGCGGGTCCCACTCGAAGGTGTTGCCGGTCGGGATGGACAGCGCCTGCCACTGCGCGTCACCCGCGAAGACGTCCTGGTAGGACTTGTTGAACATGTCCTCGCCGATGGCGTTGGCCACGACGTCGTTGACCTCGGCCTCGGAGGGCCAGATGTCCTTGAGGTAGACCGGGGCGCCGTTCTGGTCCGTGCCCAGCGCGTCCTTGGTGATGTCCACCTTCATGGAGCCCGCGATGGCGTACGCGACGACCAGCGGCGGGGAGGCCAGGTAGTTCATCTTGACGTCGGGGTTGATCCGGCCCTCGAAGTTGCGGTTGCCGGAGAGCACCGAGGTGACGGCGAGGTCGGCCTCGTTGATCGCCTTCGAGATCTCCTCGTCCAGCGGACCGGAGTTGCCGATGCAGGTGGTGCAGCCGTAGCCGACCAGGTTGAAACCGATCTTGTCCAGGTACGGGGTGAGCCCGGCCTTGTCGAAGTAGTCGGTGACGACCTTGGAGCCCGGGGCGAGGGTGGTCTTGACCCACGGCTTGCGGGTCAGGCCCTTCTCCACGGCCTTCTTCGCCACGAGGGCGGCGGCGACCATGACGTACGGGTTCGAGGTGTTGGTGCAGGAGGTGATGGCCGCGACCGTCACCGCGCCGTGGTCGATCTCGAAGGTCGAGCCGTCGGCCATGGTGACCAGGGTCGGCTTCGTCGGCACGCCGTTGGAGGAGGCCGGCGCGTCGGACGCGGGGAAGGACTCCTTGCCCGCCTCCTCGTCGTCGCTGACGTAGTTGCGCACGTCCTTGACGAACTGCTGGGCGGCCTCGGCGAGGACGATGCGGTCCTGCGGGCGCTTGGGGCCGGCGATGGAGGGGACGACCGTGGAGAGGTCGAGCTCCAGCTTCTCGGAGAAGTCGGGCTCGGCGGCCGGGTCGAGCCAGAGGCCCTGCTCCTTGGCGTACGCCTCGACCAGCGCGACCTGCTGCTCGCTGCGGCCGGTCAGCTTCAGGTACTTCAGCGTCTCGTCGTCGATCGGGAAGATCGCGGCGGTGGAGCCGAACTCCGGCGACATGTTGCCGATGGTGGCGCGGTTGGCGAGCGAGGTGGCGGCGACGCCCTCGCCGTAGAACTCCACGAACTTGCCGACGACACCGTGCTTGCGGAGCATCTCGGTGATGGTCAGCACCAGGTCGGTGGCGGTGGTGCCGGGGTTGAGCTCACCGGTCAGCTTGAAGCCGACGACGCGCGGGATGAGCATCGAGACCGGCTGGCCCAGCATCGCGGCCTCGGCCTCGATGCCGCCGACGCCCCAGCCCAGCACGCCCAGGCCGTTGACCATGGTGGTGTGCGAGTCGGTGCCGACGAGGGTGTCGGGGTACGCCTGGCCGCCGCGGACCATGACCGTGCGGGCCAGGTGCTCGATGTTGACCTGGTGGACGATGCCGGTACCGGGCGGGACGACCTTGAACTCGTCGAACGCGGTCTGGCCCCAGCGCAGGAACTGGTAGCGCTCCTTGTTGCGGCCGTACTCCAGCTCCACGTTCTGCTGGAAGGCGTTGGCGGTGCCGAACTTGTCGGCGATGACGGAGTGGTCGATGACCAGCTCGGCCGGGGCCAGCGGGTTGATCTTCGCCGGGTCGCCGCCGAGCTCCTTCACGGCCTCGCGCATGGTGGCGAGGTCGACCACGCACGGCACACCGGTGAAGTCCTGCATGATCACACGGGCCGGCGTGAACTGGATCTCCTGGCTGGGCTGCGCCTGGGAGTCCCATTCGCCGAGGGCCCGGATGTGGTCGGCGGTGATGTTCGCGCCGTCCTCGGTGCGGAGCAGGTTCTCCAGCAGCACCTTCAGGCTGTAGGGCAGGCGGGCGGAGCCCTCGACCTTGTCCAGCCGGAAGATCTCGTACGACTCGTCGCCCACGCGCAGCGTGCTGCGGGCGTCGAAGCTGTTCGCCGACACGACAGTCTCCTTCATCAATGTGCGCGTACCACCGCAATCCTGCCGGTGCAGCTTCTTGCCGATCCGCTGAGGTGGGGCTAAGTTAGGCTTGCCTTACCAGCGGGCACGCCAACCGACACCCCGCCGAGCGCAGCAGCGGTACGCCTCGGCAGATATCTCGATGTCGAGATAACTCTAGTACATGACCGCCGCCTGGTCATGCCCGGGCGCGCGGTACGTCAGCTTCAGCGTCCCTCGGTGCCTCTCGGCACGCCCGGCCGGGCCCGGCCGGCCCCTCCGGCGACTTTCGGCCCCCGTCCCGGAAACGGCAACGAATGTTGCCCGGCGCGGAACGGGGCGGTGCAATGGACCGGTGGAGCACTCACCCGCCATCGCCCGGGCCCTGACCGAGGTCGGCCCCCGTCTCAAGCGCCTGCGCACCGAGCGGGGCGTGACCCTGTCGGCGCTCGCCGAGGCCACCGGCATCTCCAAGAGCACCCTGTCCCGGCTGGAGTCCGGCCAGCGCCGCCCCAGCCTGGAGCTGCTGCTGCCCATCGCCCAGGCCCACCAGGTCCCCCTGGACGAGCTGGTCGGCGCCCCGGAGGTGGGCGATCCGCGCGTGCGGCTCACGCCCCGGCGCGGGCCGCGCAGCACGGTGCTGCCGCTGACCCGACACCCTGGCCCGCTGCAGAGCTACAAGATGGTCCTCCCGGCCGACCGCAGCACGCCGGAGCCGTGCACCCATGAGGGCTACGAGTGGCTCTACGTCCTCGCCGGGCGGCTGCGGCTGGTGCTGGCCGACCACGACCTGATTCTGGGCCCCGGTGAGGTCGCCGAGTTCGACACCCGGCTGCCGCACTGGTTCGGCACCACCGGGGAGGGCCCGGTCGAGGTGCTCAGCCTCTTCGGCCGCCAGGGGGAGCGGATGCACGTGCGGGCCAGGCCGCGCGCCCGCGAGAAGCCCGCGCCCTGAGCGGCGCCCGGCCCACGCGGGAAGCCCGCGCCCCGAGGGGCGCCCGGCCCACGCAAGAAGCCCGCGCTCCGAGGGGCGCCCGGCCTCCGCGAGAAGCGCGCCTCCTGGGCGACGCCCCGTCACCACCCGCGAGGGGTAATCGGCCTTGATCTCATATCTGAGATAACCTGCAGTCATGGCAGACGACTACCTCGTACGCATCGGCCGGCTCATCCGGGACGCCCGGCAGCACCGCGGATGGACCCAGGCGCAGCTCGCCGAGGCCCTGGGCACCAGCCAGAGCGCGATCAACCGCATCGAGCGGGGCAACCAGAACATCAGCCTTGAGATGATCGCCCGAATCGGCGAGGCCCTGGACAGTGAAATCGTCTCCCTCGGGTACGCGGGCCCCATGCATCTCCGCGTGGTGGGTGGCCGTCAGCTCTCCGGCAGCATCGACGTCAAGACGAGCAAGAACGCGTGCGTGGCCCTGCTGTGCGCCTCCTTGTTGAACACCGGGCGCACCACGCTGCGGCGCGTCGCCCGCATCGAGGAGGTCTACCGCATCCTGGAGGTGCTGGGCAGCATCGGCGTCCGCACCCGCTGGATCAACGACGGCAACGACCTGGAAATCGTCCCGCCGGCCCGGCTCGACCTGGACGCGATGGACACGGAGGCGGCGCGCCGCACCCGCAGCGTCATCATGTTCCTCGGGCCGCTGCTGCACCGCATGGACCGCTTCACCATTCCCTACGCGGGCGGCTGCGACCTCGGCACCCGCACCGTGCAGCCGCACATGACGGCGCTGCGCCACTTCGGCCTGGAGGTCACGGCGGTCGGCGGCAAGTACCACGCGGTGGTGGACCGGTCGGTCTCCCCGACCCGCGCGATCGTGCTGACCGAGCGCGGGGACACGGTCACGGAGAACGCGCTGCTGGCCGCGGCCCGGCACGACGGCATCACCGTCATCCGCAACGCCAGCTCCAACTACATGGTCCAGGACCTGTGCTTCTTCCTGGAGGAGCTGGGCGTCAAGGTGGAGGGCGTGGGCACCACCACGCTCACCGTCCACGGTGTGGCGCACATCGACCGCGATGTGGACTACGCGCCGTCCGAGGACCCGGTGGAGGCGATGAGCCTGCTGGCCGCGGCCGTGGTCACGGAGTCGGAGCTGACGATCCGCCGGGTGCCGATCGAGTTCCTGGAGATCGAGCTCGCGGTGCTCGAGGAGATGGGCCTGGACCACGAGCGCAGTCCGGAGTACCCGGCGGACAACGGTCGCACCCGGCTGGTGGACCTCACCGTGCGGCCGTCCAAGCTGCGGGCGCCCATCGACAAGATCCACCCGATGCCGTTCCCGGGCCTCAACATCGACAACGTGCCGTTCTTCGCCGCGATCGCGGCCACGGCACAGGGCTCGTCCCTCATTCACGACTGGGTCTACGACAACCGCGCCATCTACCTCACGGACCTCAACCGGCTGGGCGCCAACGTCAAGTTGCTCGACCCGCACCGGGTGCTCGTCGAGGGCCCGACCCGCTGGCGCGCCGCGGAGATGATGTGCCCGCCGGCGCTGCGCCCCGCGGTGGTCGTCCTGCTGGCGATGATGGCGGCGGAGGGCACGTCCGTCCTCCGCAACGTCTATGTCATCAACCGCGGTTACGAGGACCTGGCGGAGCGCCTCAACTCCGTCGGCGCGCAGATCGAGACGTTCCGCGACATCTGACGGGCGCCGCGCACTTTCCTTGAGGAACACCTTCGAGCAGGCCGGGGGTGTACGCCGCCGCGGCGATCCGGTCGCCGCCCTCACGGCAGCACCGCGATGCCGTCCAGCTCCACCATCGCCGCCTCGTCCCACAGCCGCACCACGCCGATCACCGCCATCGCGGGGTAGTCGCGCCCGGCCAAGCGGCGCCAGACGCGGCCCAGTTCGGGGGCGCACGCGCGGTAGCCGGCGACGTCCGTGGTGTGGACCGTGATCCGGGCCAGGTCGGCGGGCGCGCCCCCCGCCTCGCTCAGTGCCGCGAGCAGATTGGCGAGGGCCGCCTCGAACTGCTCGGGCAGGGTGTCGCCGACGACGGCGCCCGCCCCGTCCAGGGAGGTCTGCCCAGCCAGGAAGACCAGCCGGCCGCCCGTGGCCACGACGGCGTGGCTGAAGCCGGTGGGCGGGGAGAGCTCGGCGGGGTTGATCCGCTCCAGACTCATCGGTACATCTCCTTCGCGATGATCGAGCGCTGGACCTCGGTCGCCCCCTCGTAGACGCGGGGCGCCCGCACCTCCCGGTAGAGGTGTTCGAGGAGGTGACCCCGGCGCAGCGCGCGGGCGCCGTGGATCTGCACCGCGGCGTCCACCACGTACTGCGCCGTCTCGGTGGCCAGCAGCTTGGCCATCGCCGAGCGCCGGGCGACATCGCGCGCCCCGCGGTCGTACGCCTCCGCCGCCGCGTACACCAGGAGCCGGGCCGCCTCGGTGCGGGTGGCCATCTCGGCGAGCTGGTGGGAGACGGACTGGAGGTCGCGCAGCGGGCCGCCGAAGGCGGTGCGCTCGGCGGCGTGGGCGAGGGCCGCGTCCAGGGCGGCCTGGGCCATCCCCACGGCGAACGCCCCGACGCTGGGCCGGAAGAGGTTGAGGGTGCGCATGGCGACGGAGAAGCCGCGGTCGAACTCGCCGAGAAGGTCGTCGGCGGTCACCGGGACGCCGTCGAAGGAGAGCGTGCCGACCGGGTGCGGGCTGAGCATGTCGAGGTGCTCCCCGGTCAGCCCCGGGCGGTCGGCGGGCACCAGGAAGGCGCTGATGCCGCGGGCGCCGGCGCCGGGGGTGGTGCGGGCGAAGACGGTGTAGCAGTCGGCCTCGGGCGCGTTGGAGATCCAGCACTTGGTTCCGGTGAGGCGCCAGCGCGGGCCCCGGCCGCCGGGGGCGGTGTCCACCTCGGCGGCGAGGGAGAGGGCGGCCGCGTCGGAGCCGGCGCCCGGCTCGCTCAGGGCGAAGGCGGCGACAGCGCGGCCGGCGACCACCTCGGGCAGCCAGCGGGCGCGCTGTTCGGCCGTGCCGAAGCGGAGGACGGGGTGGGCGCCGAGGCCCTGGAGGGCGAGGGCGGTCTCGGCCTCCGTGCACTCCTGGGCGAGGCACTCGCGCAGCAGGCACAGGTCCATGGCCGACTCCCGGCCGTCGGCGGGCAGCACGCGGGCGATCAGGCCGAGCTCGCCGAGGGCGGCGACGAGGGGGCGGTTCACCCGGCCCTCGACCGCGCCGCCGGTGGCTCCGGCCGGCCCGGGAGCGGCTCGTACGGGCCCGGGGGCGGCGGCCTGTACGGGGCCCGGGGCGGTCTGTACGGGGCCGGCCGCCGGGCGTACGGGTCCGGGCGCGTGCTGTACGGGCGCGTGCTGTACGGGCGCGGGCACCTGTTGTGCGGGCACGGCGGGCGCCGCGCGGTCATGCTCCTCGACCGGCGCGGCCAGCGGCCGCAGCCTCTCGGCGGCCATCGCCCTCAGCTCGGCGCACCAGACGACCTGACGCGACGTCAGCGAAAATCGGCCACCCTCCGCGCCGGCTCCCGACTCCGCGCCGGCTTCCGCCCCGGCCCCGGCGGGGGCCGCCGTGGCCCGACGCACCCCCGCCGGCGCGCCCCCCGCGTCCGTCTCCGCCGCGCCGCCCCGGCCCGCCCCGTCGACACCGCTCGCGTCGCCCATCGGAAGCCTCCCCTTATCGCGTGCCGTTGACTGTCGTCACCATCACGTTACGCTCGTTCTGCGACGGCACGGCGAGGAACGCCCCCGCCGAACTCCCCGTGCCGGAAGCCGATTTCACCGGGCCGTCGGCGACCCGAAGGGCGGTCCTGGCGGCGCCACGGTGCCGAGGCCACCGCCCGGCGGTGGCTGAGGGCAAGCGCACGGCGGAGGAGGGAGCCACCGCGGGGCATCGGTGACGGACGACAACGCGGTCGGGAGCACCCCCGGGCGAAGAGTTCCGGGGAGTGCGTGCCGGGGGCACCGCCCAGCGGTGGCTGGTGGGGCGCCCGGCGGACGGGACTTCGAGGACACGACCGAGGGGGCACATCCGCCATGGCGCTCCTGCCTTCCGCCCATGTGGACACGTTCGCCCGGGACCACCTGCCGCCTCCCGGCTCCTGGCCCGAGCTGCTCTTCGAGCTTCCGGAGCTGCGCTACCCCGAGCGGCTCAACTGCGGTGCCGAGCTGCTGGACGGGGCGGTGGGCCGCTGGGGGCCCGACCGCCCGGCGGTGGTCGACGCCGCCGGCCACACCTGGAGTTACGGCGAGCTGCGCTCCCGTGTCGACCGGTTCGCCCATGTCCTCACCGAGGACATGGGCCTGATACCGGGCGGGCGCGTCCTGCTGCGCGGGCCCAACACCCCGCTGCTCGCCGCCTGCTGGCTCGCGGTGATGAAGGCGGGCGGCGTCGCCGTGACCGTGCTGGCCGCGCAGCGCCCCCGGGAGCTCGCCGCGATCTGCGCGATCGCCCGGGTCGGCCTCGCCCTCTGCGACGCCCGCTCCCTGGGCGATCTGCTGGCCGCGGACGTGCCCGGCCTGCGCACGGTGGCGTACGGCTCCGGCGGTCCGGAGGACCTGCTGCGGCTGGCCGCCCGCAAACCCGACCGGTTCGCGCCCGTGCCGACCTCCTCCGACGACGTCGCCCTGATCGCCTTCACCTCCGGCACCACCGGCCGCCCCAAGGGGTGCCTGCACTTCCACCGCGATGTGCTCGCCATCGCCGACACCTTCTCGGCCCGCGTGCTGCGGCCCCGCCCCGACGACGTGTTCGCCGGCAGCCCGCCGCTCGGCTTCACCTTCGGCCTGGGCGGTCTGCTGGTCTTCCCCCTGCGCGCCGGGGCCGCGACCGTCCTGCTGGAACAGGCGGGCCCCGAGCGGCTGCTGGCGGCGGTGCCCCGGCACCGGGTCAGCGTGCTGTTCACCGCGCCGACCGCGTACCGCGTGATGCTGGACCGGCTCGCCGGGCCGGACGCGCCCGACCCCGCCTCGCTCTCCTCGCTGCGCCGCTGCGTCTCGGCCGGCGAGAACCTGCCCGCCGCCACCTGGACCGCCTGGCGCGAGCGGACCGGCCTCCGGCTCATCAACGGCATCGGCGCCACCGAGATGCTGCACGTCTTCATCTCCGCCGCCGACGACGCGATCCGGCCCGGCACGACCGGCGTCCCGGTACCCGGCTATCGCGCCAGGGTGGTCGACGGCCGCGGCCGCCCCGTGCCGGACGGCGAGAGCGGGCTGCTCGCGGTGCGCGGCCCGACCGGCTGCCGCTACCTCGCCGACGAGCGCCAGCGCGACTACGTCAGGGACGGCTGGAATCTTACGGGTGATACCTATGTGCGCGAGCCTGACGGCTATTTCCGCTATGTGGCGCGCGCCGACGACCTCATCGTCACCGCCGGGTACAACGTCTCCGGCCCCGAGGTCGAGGAGGTGCTGCTGCGCCACCCGGACGTTCTCGACGCGGGTGTGGTGGGGCGGCCGGACGCGCTGCGCGGCACCGTCGTCGTGGCGTACGCCGTGCCGCGCCCGGGGGCGGGCCGGGACGCGGCGGCGGCCGAGGCGCTGAAGCGGTACGTGCTCGGGGAGCTCGCCCCCTACAAGTGCCCGCGCGAGGTGGTGTTCGTGGACGCGCTGCCCCGCACGCCCACCGGCAAGCTGCAACGCTTCCTGCTGCGCGACCCGGAGGGCCACCGAGCGCCCCCGGCGAGCCACCGGGCGCCGAGTGGAAACGATCTACAGTGATCACGTGGCAGAGCAGCACACTCCGCGTTCCCTGATCGTCACGTTCTACGGCGCGTACGGCCGCGCCCCCGACCGCGGCCCGGTGCCCGTCTCGGCACTGATCCGGCTGATGGGGGTGGTCCGTGTCGACCCGCCCTCCGTCCGGTCCGCCGTCTCCCGGCTGAAACGGCGGGGGCTGCTGGTGCCCGACCGCACCCCGGGCGGCGCGGCCGCGTACGCGCTGAGCGACGCCGCCCGGGAGTTGCTCGACGACGGCGACCGGCGGATCTACGGGCGCCCGTCGGCGCGGCTGTCGGACGGCTGGGTGCTGGCCGTCTTCTCGGTGCCCGAGCAGGAGCGGCACAAGCGCCATCTGCTGCGCTCGCGGCTGGCCCGGCTGGGGTTCGGCACGGCGGCACCGGGGGTGTGGATCGGCCCGGCGCATCTGCTGCGGGAGACCCGCCACACCCTGGAGCGGCTCGAACTGGACCGGTACGTCGAGCTGTTCCGGGGCGCGCACGCGGGCTTCGAGCCGACGGCCGCGTCGGTGGCGCGCTGGTGGGACCTGCCGGCGATGGCCCGGCTGCACCGCTCGTTCCTGGACGCCTACGAGCCGGTGCTGCGGCGCTGGTCCCGCCGCCGCAACCTCCCGGGCGACGAGGCGTACCGGGACTATCTGCTGGCGCTCGACCGCTGGCGGCGGCTGCCGTACGCCGATCCCGGGCTGCCGTCGGAGCTGTTGCCGGCCGACTGGCCGGGCGGTCGCTCGGCGAAGGTCTTCGGGGCGCTGCACAACCGCCTGCGCGAGGCGAGCGCGGCGTATGTGGCGCAGACCATGCGGTCGATGGCCTGAGAGCCCGTTCCCCGTCCTTTCACAGGGACAGCCGGGGCTTGGGGGCGTCCGTGCGGCCGGTGGGCGGGCGGCGGCTGCCCTGCCGGTACTGCACCGGCCAGGGCGCGCCCGCCCCGGCGTACCCTTGTTCCACGGCGGCGTGCAGCGTCCAGTGCGGGTCGTAGAGGTGCGGCCGGGCCAGCGCGCACAGGTCCGCCCGCCCGGCGAGGACGATCGAGTTGACGTCGTCCCAGGAGGAGATGGCGCCGACCGCGATGACCGGGATGTCCACGGAGTTGCGGACCCGGTCGGCGTACGGGGTCTGGAAGGACCGCCCGAACTCGGGCTGTTCCTCGGGGACGACCTGGCCGGTGGAGACGTCGATGGCGTCGGCGCCGTGGGCGGCGAAGGCACGGGCGATCTCCACCGCGTCCTCGGCGGTGGTGCCGCCGTCGGCCCAGTCCGTGGCCGAGACCCGTACGGTCATGGGGCGCTCGGCCGGCCAGACGGCCCGCACCGCGTCGAAGACCTCCAGCGGGTAGCGCAGCCGGTGCGCCAGGTCGCCGCCGTAGCCGTCGGTGCGGCGGTTGGTGAGCGGGGAGAGGAAGCCGGAGAGCAGATAGCCGTGGGCGCAGTGGAGTTCGAGCAGATCGAAGCCGCAGCGCACGGCCCGGCGGGCGGCGGCGGCGAACTGCTCGCGGATCTCGGTCATGCCCTGCCGGTCCAGGGCGTGCGGCACCTGGTTGACGCCGGCGCGGTACGGCAGCGGGGAGGCGGCGACGACCGGCCAGTTGCCCTCCGGGAGGGGCTGGTCGATGCCCTCCCACTGCCGGCGCGTCGAGCCCTTGCGGCCGCTGTGCCCGAGCTGCACCCCGACGGCGACGCCGGGCGAGGCGGCGCGCGCGGCGGTGACGATCCGGCGCCAGGCGTCCTCGTGCTCGGGCGCGTAGAGGCCGGCGCAGCCGGGCGTGATCCGGCCGGGGGCGCTGACGCACACCATCTCGGTCATCACCAGGCCCGCCCCGCCGAGCGCGCGGGCCCCCAGGTGGATGAGGTGGAAGTCGCCGGGGGTGCCGTCGACGGCCGAGTACATGTCCATGGGCGAGACGACGACGCGGTTGCGCAGGGTGAGGCCGCGCAGCCGGAAGGGCGTGAACATCGGCGGGGTGCCGGGCGGCACGCCGAGTTCGCGCTCGACCGCGTCGACGAACTCCGCGTCGCGCAGCCGCAGGTTGTCGTGGGTGACCCGGCGGCTGCGGGTGAGCAGGTTGAACGCGAACTGGCGGGGCGGCTGGCCGAGGTAGGTGTCGAGGTTCTCGAACCACTCCAGGCTGGCGCGGGCCGCGCGCTGGGTGGAGGCGACGACGGGGCGGCGCTCCTCCTCGTAGGCGGCGAGCGCGGCCGGCAGGTCGCTGTGTTCGCGCAGGCAGGCGGCGAGGGCGAGGGCGTCCTCGACGGCGAGCTTGGTGCCGGAGCCGATGGAGAAGTGCGCGGTGTGGGCGGCGTCGCCGAGGAGCACGACGCGCCCGTGCGACCAGCGCTCGTTGACGACGGTGGTGAAGGCGGTCCACTGGGAGCGGTTGCCGCGCAGCGGGCGGCCGCCGAGCGCGTCGGCGAAGAGCTCGGCGCAGGCGCGCGCCGAGTCGCTCTCGCCGAGGCGGTCGAGCCCGGCGCGCCGCCACACCTCCTCGCGCATCTCGACGACGACGGTGCTGGCGTCCTTGGCGTAGGGGTAGCCGTGGAGCTGTGCCACGCCGTGCGCGGTCTCGGTGATCTCGAAGCGGAAGGCGTCGAAGGCGAAGTCGGCGGCGAGCCAGATGTAGCGGCAGCGGTGGGTGGTCAGGCGCGGCCGGAAGACCTCGGCGTGGGCGCGCCGGGTCGCGCTGTGCACCCCGTCGGCCGCGACGACCAGGTCGTGGTCGACGGCCAGGGCGGCGGCGGGGGGCGCGGGGGTGCCGAAGCGCAGCTCGACGCCGAGGGAGCGGCAGCGCTCGTGGAGCACGGCGAGCAGCCGGCGGCGGCCGATGGCGGCGAAGCCGTGGCCGCCGGAGGTGAGGGTGCGGCCGCGGTGCACGATGTCGATGTCGTCCCAGCGGACGAACTCCTCGCTCAGGGCGGCGTGCACGACCGGGTCGGCGTGTTCGATGCCGCCGAGGGTCTCGTCGGAGAGGACGACGCCGAAGCCGAAGGTGTCGTCGGGGGCGTTGCGCTCCCAGACGGTGATCCGGCGGTCGGGGTCGAGCCGTTTGAGGAGGGCGGCGGCGTAGAGCCCGCCGGGGCCGCCGCCGACGACCGCGATGCGGGCCCCGTCGGTGAGGGCCGTCATCGGCCCCGCCACCGGGGGGCGCGCTTCTCGGTGAACGCGGAGTGGAACTCTGCGTAGTCCGCGCCGTGCATCAGCAGCGCCTGGGTGGCCGCGTCGAGTTCGACGGAGGCGGCGAGCGGCATGTCGAGCTCGGCGGTGAGGAGGGCCTTGGTCTGGGCCAGGGCGAGGGCCGGCCCGTCGGCGAGGCGGCGGGCGAGGGCGGCGGCAGCCTCGTCGGCGGTGCCCTCGGCGACCAGGGAGCTGATCAGGCCGATGCGTTCGGCCTCGGCGGCGGCGACCGGTTCGCCGAGCATCAGCAGCCGGGTGGCGTGGCCGAGGCCGACCACCCGGGGCAGGAGGTAGGCGGCGCCCATGTCGCCGCCGGAGAGGCCCACGGCGGTGAAGAGGAACGCGAAGCGGGCGGTGGGGTCGGCGACGCGGAAGTCGGCGGCCAGGGCGAGCACCGCCCCGGCGCCGGCCGCGGCGCCGTGCAGGGCGGCGATCACGGGGAACGGGCACTCCCGCAGGGCGCGGACGACCTGCCCGGTCATGCGGTTGAAGTCGAGCAACTCGGCGGTGTCCATGGTGAGGGTGGCGCCGATGATCTCGTCGACGTCGCCGCCGGAGCAGAAGCCGCGCCCCTCGCCGCCGAGGACCAGGGCCCGCACGGAGCGCCGGGTGGACAGCTCGGCGAGGAGGTCGCGCAGATCCGCGTAGGCGCCGAAGGTGAGGGCGTTGAGCCTGCGAGGGCGGGCGAGGGTGACGGTGGCGACGCCGTCGTCCACGGTCAGCCGCACATGGCGCCACTCGTCGACCCGGGGTGCGGAGCTGGGGAACGGGCTCATGGTGCGCGGCCTCCTTCAGCCGAGCGGCCGGTTGCCTGCCCGCCGAAGCTATCACTGGTACGTGACTGTCGTCACGAGTGCGCGATATGCGTTCCCCGGTCCGCGGCCCGCCGCCGGGCCGGCTCGGGTCAGGGTTCCAGGGCCGGGGCCCGTCGCCGGGCCGGCTCAGGTCATCGTGGCGACGAGCACCGCCTTGATGGTGTGCATGCGGTTCTCCGCCTCGTCGAACACCACCGAGTGCTCCGACTCGAAGACCTCGTCGGTGACCTCCAGCGAGGTCAGCCCGTGCCGCTCGTGGATCTCCCGGCCGATGGCGGTGCCCAGGTCGTGGAAGGCCGGGAGGCAGTGCAGGAACTTCACCTCGGGGCGGCCGGTGGCGCGCAGCACGTCCATGGTGACGGCGTACGGGCGGAGCAGCGCGATCCGCTCGTCCCAGACATGGGCCGGCTCGCCCATCGAGACCCAGACGTCGGTGGCGACGAAGTCGGCGCCGCGCACGCCCTCGCCGACGTCCTCGGTGAGGGTGACCCGGGCGCCGCTGAGCTCCGCGAGGGCCCGCGCCCGCTTGACGATCTCCTCGTCGGGCCAGAGCACCCGGGGCGCGACGATCCGCACGTCCATGCCCAGCAGCGCGCCGGTCACGAGGTACGAGTTGCCCATGTTGTAGCGGGCGTCGCCGAGGTAGGCGTAGGCGATCTCCTCCAGCGGCCGGGGGGTGTGCTCGGTCATCGTGAGCACGTCGGCGAGCATCTGGGTGGGGTGCCAGGTGTCGGTGAGCCCGTTGAAGACGGGGACCCCGGCGTGCGCGGCGAGCTCCTCGACGATCTCCTGGCCGGCGCCGCGGTACTCGATGGCGTCGAACATCCGGCCGAGCACCCGGGCGGTGTCCTTGACGGACTCCTTGTGGCCCATCTGCGAGCCGGTGGGGTCGAGATAGGTGGTCGAGGCGCCCTGGTCCGCGGCGGCGACCTCGAAGGCGCACCGGGTGCGGGTGGAGGTCTTCTCGAAGATCAGCGCGATGTTGCGGCCGGTGAGGCGCCGCACCTCGGCGCCGGCGCGCTTGTCGGCCTTCAGCCGGGCGGCCAGCTCCAGCAGAGAGCGGAACTCCGCCGCGGTGAAGTCCAGCTCCTTGAGGAAGTGACGGCCTGAGAGATCTGTGGACATCGCCGGTGAGCTCCTGGGTGGTGCGGGTGAGGCATGGAATTCTATACGACGATCCGCATCTCTATACAGACTTTGGGTGCACCGGGGACCCCGGCCGGAAGTGCGGGCGCTCAGACCGGATCGCGCTCCACCGGGCAGCTCATGCACCGGGGGCCGCCGCGGCCCCGACCCAGCTCGCTGCCGGGGATCGTGATCACCTCGATGCCCCGCTTCCGCAGGAACGTGTTGGTGGTGGCGTTGCGCTCGTAGGCCACCACCACGCCCGGCTCCACGGCCAGCACATTGCAGCCATCGTCCCACTGCTCGCGCTCGGCGGAGTGCACGTCCTGGGTGGCGGTGAGCACTCTGATGTCGTCCAGGCCCAGGGCGGCCGCGATGGCCCGGTGCATGTGCTCCGGCGGGTGGTCGCCGACCTTGAGCTCCCGCTCCCCCGCGCCCGGCTGGATGGTGTACGAGCGCAGCGAGCCCAGCCCCGCGTACTGGGTGAAGGTGTCCCCGTCCACCATGGTCATCACGGTGTCCAGGTGCATGAACGCCCGGCCCTTCGGCATGTCCAGGGCCACGATGGTGTGCGCCGACCCGGCGGCGAACAGCCCGCGCGCCAGCATCTCCACCGCCTGCGGGGTGGTGCGCTCGCTCATGCCGATCAGCACCGCGCCATTGCCGATCACCATGACGTCGCCGCCCTCGATCGTGGACGGGTAGGCGCTCTGCCCCTCCGACCAGACGTGGAAGGCCCCGGAGGAGGTGAACAGCGGATGGTGCCGGTAGATCGCCTCGAAGTGCACGGTCTCCCGCTGCCGGGCCGGCCAGCGCATGGCGTTGATCGACACCCCGTCGTACACCCACGCCGAGGTGTCCCGGGTGAACAGGTGGTTGGGCAGCGGGGCCAGCAGGAAGTCGTCCAGGTCCATCACATGGAAGCGGACGGAGGTCGGCTCGGCGTGCCGCTCCAGGAACTCCCGCTTGGTCATCCCGCCGACCAGCGCCTCCACCAGATCCGCCACCGACAGCTCGTCGAAGGCGGCGCGCAGATGGTCGGTGGCCAGCGGGCCGTACTCCTTCTCGTCGAAGACCCGGTCCAGCACCAGCCTGCGGGCCTCCGGCACCGTCAGGGTCTCGGCGAGCAGATCCCCGAAGAGATGCACCTCGACCCCGCGGTCGCGCAGCACATCGGCGAACCCGTCGTGCTCCTGCCGGGCCCGGCGCACCCACAGCAGATCGTCGAAGAGCAGCGCGTCCTTGTTGGTGGGGGTCAGCCGCTTGAGCTCCAGATCCGGGCGGTGCAGGATGACGCGGCGCAGCCGCCCGGCCTCGGAATCGACATGGAAAGCCATCTCTCCATCCTGGCCGAGCCGGGCGGCGCGCGCGCCCGCGCGGACGCGATTCATGCGGGACGCGCCCCGGGCTCAGGGGCGCGTCCCGGATTCCTCAGGGCTTCATCTCGTACGCGCCCGACAGCGCCTCGACCCGGGACCAGACGCGGGCGGTGCGCTCGGCGTCCACGACCGGGCGGCGGACGGCGTCCAGCGCCCAGGCGCGCTGCTGCTCGGTGGCCGAGTCCTTGCCGTAGAGCTCCACGGCGTGCCCGGAGAAGTCGCGGACCAGGATGGCGAAGAGCTCGTCCAGGACGTCGCCGTCCAGGTCGGTGAGGGCGGCCTGCTCCAGGATGAGCTGGGCGTGCACGACCAGGGCGAAGAGCTGGCCGACGGAGAGCAGCAGATCGAGGTCCTTGCTCTGCGCCTCGTCGGGGGCCGCGGTGGTGACGAAGGCGCACAGCGCGTCGGCCTGCTCCCGGAAGCGGGCGACGTTCGCCACGCCGGCGTGGGCGTCGAAGGCGGTGCGCCAGTCGTGGAAGCGGATGGAGCCCAGCCCGCGGGCGGGGCCCTGGCGGAAGAGGAACGTGTCGTCCGCGGCGTCCAGGCGGGTGGGCACCGGGGCGTACTCGGCCGGGGCGAGCAGATGGTTGCCCATGAACTTGAGGATCAGCGCGAGGTTGACGTGGACGGTCCCCTCCAGCTTGGGCAGGCCGCGGATCTCGCGGGCGGCCTGGCCGAAGTAGGTGTCGCGCTCGAAGCCCTTGGCCGCGATCACGTCCCACAGCAGGTCGATGACCTTCTCGCCCTCGGTGGTCACCTTCATCTTCGTCATCGGGTTGAAGAGGAGGTAGCGGCGGTCCTCGGCGGAGGCCGTGCGGAAGTAGTCGACGGCGCGGTCGCTGAAGAGCTTCATGCCAACCAGCCGGGCGTAGGCGTCGGTGAGCTCGCGGCGCACATGCGGGAAGTCGGTGACGCGGCGGCCGTAGAGGACGCGGTTGTGGGCGTGGGTGACGGCCTCGTACATGGCGTGTTCGCAGATGCCGATGGAGGCGGTGCACAGGTTGAACTTGCCGACGTTGACGGTGTTCAGGGCCGCGTCGAAGGCGGCTCGGCCGGTGTGCAGGATGTCCTCGGGCCGCACCGGGTAGCCGTCGAGCCGGAACTCGCTGACGTACTTGGAGGAGTCGACGACATTGCGCACCAGGTGGTAGTCCGGGTGGCGGCTGTCGGCGGCGAAGAAGACATAGCCGTCGGGGCCCTCGACATCGGCGCGCCGGCCGAAGACGGAGACCAGGCCGGCGGCGTTGCCGTTGCCGATGTAGTACTTGGCGCCGGTGGCCCGGAAGCCGCCCTCGACCTCGGGGTCGGGGGTGAGCAGCATGTCGGTGGAGTAGATGTCCGCGCCGTGGGTCTTCTCGGAGAGGCCGAAGGCGAACACCTCGCCGCGCTCCAGCAGCTCGGCGGCCCGGGCGCGGGCGGCCTCGTTGTCGCTCTGCCAGACCGGGCCCAGCCCGAGGATGGTGACCTGCCAGGCGTACCAGTAGTCGAGCCCGTAGAAGCCGAAGATCTCGTTCAGGGCGGCGATCCGCGCGGTGTCCCAGCGCTTGTCCGTGTCGTCCCCGGCCTCGGCCGCGGGGGTGAGGAAGGTGGCGAACAGCCGCTCCTTGGCCGCGAAGGCCAGGAAGTCCTCCAGCCAGACCCGGTCGAGGTAGTCGGCCATGAGCCTCCTCTTGCCGCGCTCCTCGAACCAGTCGACGGTGGCGCGCAGCAGCCTGCGGGTCTCCGGGTCGAAGTGGGCCGGGTCGTAGGTGCGCGGGTTGAACAGCAGCGGGTCCGCCATGGTTGCGGGTCGCCTTCCTGGGTCGGGGCCCCGGGGCGTGCCGCGGAGCCGGTGACGAGTCGATGGGACGTCGATGGGACGAGGACGGGGGAACGGGGCGGGCGGTACGGGGTCGGGTGGCGCGCCGGTGGCCGGGCGCGGGACGGCGCGTGGTGCGCGCCGTGGGGGCGGGGCGTCAGCCCGCGCCCACCCGGCGCAGGGTGGCGAGCACGTCGTCGAGCCAGGCGAGCGTCATCCGCTCGTACTCGATGCCGCCGCGCAGCACCACGTGCTGGAGCTGCTGCCCCGCGTCGAGCTCCGCGCCCTCGGGGAAGTCGCGCCGCTCCCCCGCGAGGTAGCGGGCGAGCCGTTCGGCGTGGGCGGCGCGGTGCCGCTCGACCTCGGCGATCAGATCGGTGGGGTCGTCGAACGCGGCGCCCCTGACCTTCACCGCGAGATCGTGGCGAACGCTCTCCGGCTCGACCGGGCGGCGCAGCCACTCGGTGAGCGCGGCCCGGCCGGGGCCGGCCACGGAGTACACCTTCTTGTCCGGCCGGGCGTCCTGCGCCACCTCGCGCACCGCCACCCAGCCGTCGTTCTCCATGCGCTTGAGCACGCGGTAGATCTGCTGGTGGGTCGCGGTCCAGAAGTAGCCGATGGACCGTTCGAACCGCCGGGCCAGCTCGTATCCGGACCCCGGCTGTTCGAGGAGGGAGACGAGAATCGCGTGCTCGAGCGCCATGCGCGCATCCTCTATGCAACGAGTTGCATAGCGCAAGAGTCCCCGGGCGCGAGTGAGCCAGACCTCACCGCCGCCGCGGGCGGTGGCCGGAAGGGGGCTTTCCGCGTCACGCCTCCGGCCGGGCGGGGTCCGGGCCGCTGAACGGCGGCCGGGCCGTCAGCCGGGCGATGTGCGCGGGGCCCACCCGGCAGCAGCCGCCGATCAGCCGGGCGCCGGCCGCGTACCAGTCCGCCGCCTTCGCCGGGTCGTAGCCGACCGGGCCCCGCCAGTCCCCCGCCGCCGCGTCCCAGCGCTCCCCGCTGTTGGGGTAGGCCACGACCGGCTTCCCGCTCTCCCGCGCGGCGACGGCGATCGCCTCGTCGACGTCCCGTGGATCACAGCAGTTCACCCCGGCGGCGATCACCTGCCGCTCCCCCGCCACCAGGGAGAACGCCTCCTCCAGCGGCTGCCCGGCCCGGGTCCTCCCGCCGGCGACGGTGTAGGAGAGCCACACGGGCAGGCCCGTGCCCGCCACCGCTCGCAGCAGGGCCTCGGCCTCGTCGACGTCCGGCACCGTCTCCAGGGCCAGCACATCGGGTCCGGCGGCGGCCAGCGCCTCGACGCGCGGCCGGTGGAAGCGCTCCAGCTCGGCCACGCTCAGCCCGTACGCGCCGCGGTACTCACTGCCGTCCGCCAGCATCGCCCCGTACGGGCCCACGGACGCCGCGACCCATACGTCGTCCCGCCCGCCGGCCGCCCGCCGGGCCAGCTCGACGCTCCGCCCCAGCAGCGCCGCCGTCCGCGCCCGGCCGATGCCGCGCCGGGCGAACCCCTCGAAGGTCGCCTGATAGCTGGCGGTGATCAGCACCCGCGCCCCCGCGCGCAGATAGGCCGTGTGCGCCGCCTCCAGCTGCTCGGGGGCGTCGAGCAGCAGCCGCGCCGACCAGAGGGCGTCGGACAGATCGCAGCCCTGGGCCGCCAGCTGGTTGGACAGGCCCCCGTCGAGCGGGACCGGGCCCTCGGCGAGGGCGTCGGCCAGGGGCCCGGCACCCCTCGGCTCACCGCTCCTCGGCTCACCGCTCCTCGGGCCGCCGCCCCTCGGGTCGCTCAACGGGGCCTCCCTCATCCGAGCCTCACCCGAGCTGGGACTGCACCTGGGAGGAGATCAGCTCCAGGTGCTCCAGATCGTGCAGGTCGAGCACCTGGAGGTAGATCCGGCTGGAGCCGATCTCCTGGTAGCGGCCGATCTTCTCGACGACCTCGGCCGGGGAACCCGCCAGGCCGTTCTCCTTCAGCTCATCCACCTCCCGTCCGATCGCGGCCGCCCTGCGGGCCACCTCGGCGTCGCTCTTGCCGACACAGACCACGAGGGCGTTGGAGTACACCAGGTCGTCCCCCTTGCGCCCGGCCGCCTCGGCGGCCTCCCGCACCCGGCCGAACTGCCGCCGGCTGTCCTCCACCGACGCGAAGGGGATGTTGAACTCCTGCGCGTACCGGGCGGCGAGCCGCGGGGTGCGGGTGGCGCCGTGGCCGCCGATCAGCAGCGGCACCGTGGGCTGTGCGGGCTTGGGCAGCGCCGGGCAGTCCTTGAGCTGGTAGTAGGCGCCGTCGAAGTCGAAGGTGCCGCCGACCTCCGTGGCCCACAGCCCGGTGACGATCGCCAGCTGCTCCTCCAGCCGCGCGAACTTCTCCTTGGGGAAGGGGATGCCGTACGCGCGGTGCTCCTCCTCGAACCAGCCGGCCCCCAGACCGAGTTCCACCCGGCCGCCCGACATCTGGTCGACCTGGGCCACCTGAATGGCCAGCACACCGGGGAGCCGGAAGGTGCCGGCCGTCATCAGGGTGCCGAGCCGGATGCGCCGGGTCTCCCGGGCGAGCCCGGCCAGGGTGATCCAGGCGTCCGTGGGGCCGGGCAGCCCGTCGGACGAGCCCATGGCCAGATAGTGGTCGGAGCGGAAGAAGGCGTCGAAACCGAGGTCCTCGGTGGCCTTGGCGACGGTGAGCAGCGTGTCGTAGTCCGCGCCCTGCTGGGGCTCGGTGAAGATACGGAGATCCATGCCTCCCATCCTGCACCGTGAGCCGCGGACGAGCCTCCGTCAACCGCGCCCTCGGTGCCGGGCGGGTTTCGCCCCGGTCGAGTGAAAAACCGTCAAGCCGATGAGTCGACTCGCGCCCTGCCAGTGACCGGCGGGGCGGGTGATCGTTGGCTCGGGCGGAGCCGGACCGCCCGGCCCGCGCGCCGGCGGCCGCTGCCGGAAGCGTTGATCGCTACACCGTCCTCTCCCGGTGAGTTCCCGCTGAGGGGCGCGTCGGGTCCCGCGTATGCACAGGGGCCGACAGGCGTCTCGTCGGGGCCGCCGTGCCCGTCGGGCGCGGCGGGTCGGGAGCGGGACCGGTCCCAGGAGACCGACATGTCCCAGGAAGCCGTCCCCGGCCAGGCCCTTTCCGACCCCTCCGGGGAGGACGGGGCCGCGTCCGGCCAGGCTGCGCCCGACAGCAGCGCGCCCCAGCAGGGCATGCCCGAGCAGCAGACAGGCGCGCCCAAGGGTCTGCTTCAGCAGATGGAGGAGCTGATGGCGGCGCTCAACGCCGACCTGTCGCAGCTCGACGCGGATCTTCAGTCCTCCGCGGGCGCCCCGCCGCGCCCCGCGGGCTCCGCGGCTCCGGACGAGGAGCGCACGGGCCGAGGCTGAGCCGCCCCCAGGGGCACCGACCGCACCGATCGCGCCGATCACACGGGCCCTGCCGGCCGTGCCGGTCATGGTCATGGCCCCCATGCCGACCCCGCCGTCGAGTCGGGCAACGACCGCTCCCGCACCGCGAGCCGCCGCAGCAGCCCGCGCACGCGGTCGCTGGACTCGTCGGCGGCGTCGATCGCTTCGATGCACTGCCAGTACAGCCCCTCCTCGTCCGCCGAGCAGGCGACACCGACCAGGGCTATCCCCACCTCCCCGAAGAGCCCGCCGAGGCTCGATAAGACGCCTCTCGGATCGCGCACCGCCGTCAGCTGCATGGCCCGGACGCCACGGCCGCACAGGACCGCATGGTGCGGGGAGCCGCAGGCTCTGCTACCTGCCTCGCTCAATTCGAACGCGTCCGCCCTGAGCTCCGGCGGGCCGTTGATCGCCAGATGGCTGCCGACCGCTTCCGCGAGGGCCTGCGCCTGCCATGCCTCGGCGATGATTTCCCGCGCCGCCCGGGTCTGCGCCAGAGCGTGCCGAGTGGCTCCGATGAGCCGAGCCGCGTCCATGCGCTGTCCCCCTCCGTGCGACATCCATGCGTCGGTGAAGCCGTCACTACGTCACTACCCAGAGTGATGGCGATTGACGCGCATGGCCAGGGGGATTCGGAAATCTGTGGACAACAAGCCCGCTGTTGATAACTTCATCACTCCGGAGAGTGACGACCCGGACGCAGGAACCATGGCCGGCTACGCCCCGGCCGGCCCCCGTACCGGGAACCGCTCCTCGTTCCGCTCGATCTTCGCGGCGAGCGCGGCGAGCGGATCGACGCCGACCGCCGCGCTGAACTGGAGCAGATACGCCAGCACATCGGCGACCTCGTCGGCCACGCGATGCGCCGTGCCCGGGTCGGCCATCACCCGCTCCGACTCCTCCGGGGTGAGCCACTGGAAGATCTCCAGCAGCTCCGACGCCTCCACGCTCAGCGCCGAGGCGAGGTTCTTGGGCGTGTGGAACGGCTGCCAGTGGCGGGCCGCCGCGAAGTCGGCCAGCCGGCGCTGGAGCGCGCCCAGTTCGCCGTGCGGGCGCGCTCCGCCGAGCGGCTCCCCGGGGCCGGTCCCGCTGTCGTCGCGCGTCTCGTGGTCAAGGTTCGGAATGTCACTCACGCCCCAGGTCTACCACCGTCACCCCCGGCACGCCCGCGGCGCAGGTCCCGTCCTGCACCGTCCCCACCAGCCGGACATGCCCCCGCTCGCCCATCCGCGCCGCCAGGCCCAGCAGTTCGCGGGCCTGGCGCCGGTCCAGGCAGCGGTCCAGCCCGTCCGCCAGGACCGTGAGCGTCTGCCGCGCGGGCAGCACTTCCGCGACCGGGTCCATCGCCAGCACGCCCGGCCCCGTGAGCAGCACCAGCGCCAGGGCCAGATAGCGCAGTTCGCCGTCGCCCAGCCGCTCCACCGGGGTCGCGCCCAGGGGCCCTCGGTCCAGCACGGCTCGTACCCTGCCGTCCCCCAACGGCCGCGCCGCGAGGTCCTCCACCGGCCCCGCGCAGCCCGTCCGGGAGGCGGCGACCAGCGCCGCGTGCCGGGTGGCGCACTCCGCGCGGGTGCGGTGCAGCACCTCGGCGAGGTTGTCGCAGCCGCCCAGCAGCCGCCCCTCGCCCAGGGGCACCGGCGCCCGCATCCGCTCCGGCCGCGGGTCGCACGCGAACACCGTGCGCAGCGCCACCACCACCTGCTCCGCCGCGGCCAGCACCAGGCGCTGGCCCCTCGTCCTGCCCGCCACCCGCAGCGGCAGCAGCGCGGTGCTCAACCGGTCGTCGGGCAGCGGGGCCCGGGTGACCGGGACGGCGCCCGCCGTGTGCCAGGCGGCCTGGACCGTACGGCGGCCGGGGTCGCGCAGCGCCGTCGAGAGCAGCACCTGCCCGCTGCCGGACAAGCGCTCGCCCGCCACCCGCAGTTCCGGTTCCGTCTGCACCGCGAGGTCCAGCCGTACGGGGCCGACGGGCCCGTCCACGGTGCAGCCGATGCGGAAGCCGCGCCGGCCCTCCGCGTCCGGCCGGGCCTGCTCGGGCACGCACGCCGCGGCGTCGCCGAACGCCTCGTCCAGGCAGTAGCCGGCGCCGAGCCGGGCCAGCGCCTCGTAGGCGCCGAGCGCGCCCGTCTTGCCGCTGCCGCTCGGCCCGGCGAAGAGCGTCAGGGAGTCGAGCGGAAAGACCGCCCCGCGGTGCGATTTGAAGGCGGAGAGCCGCAGTTCGGTCACCCGGGGCCGGTGTTCGGGGCCCGCGCACGCGCTGGATGCGTCCATGCCGGGACGGTACGCAGCATGATCCCGCCGAACCGTTTCGCCGGACCGACTTTCCTACGATCGGGGTACGGGTGCGGGCGCGGTACGAGTGCGGGTGCGGGCGCGGTACGAGTGCGGGTGCGGGCGCGGTACGGGTGCGGGCGTGTCAGATCGCGCCGCGGCCCTGGCCGGCGACCTCCGTGCCCTCGGGGGCCAGCAGGAAGACGTTCCGGTCGACGCGGTGCATGGCGCAGTCGAGGCCGAACACCACACCGCTGGAGAAGTCCAGGACGCGCTTGGCGACATCGGGGTCGGTGGCGCTCAGGTCCAGCAGCACCGGCACGTACGCCATGAGGTACTCCGCGACCTCGCGCGCGTCGGCGAAGCACTGCACCCGCAGGACGACCAGCTGGCGGGTCTCCTCGTGCGCCCCTCCGGGCTCGGTGCGGCCCTCGGGCGGCCAGGTCGGCCAGGCGTCGCGGCCCCGCAGCGGCACGACCTCGGCGAGCCCCTCCCACTGTTCGTCGTCGGTGACGGTGGCGTTTCGTCCGTTCACCGGTCCTCCTGGAGGGCGAATTCGCTGGATATCAACATCCCGCACACCTTAGTGATGAACACACCGGGACGGGGCGGAGCGACACAAGAGGGACCCCTCAACTGTGATGAGGGCCATCCGTTTCCGGTGGCCGCCCCCCGAGTGCCCCCTGAGCGTAGACGACCGACCAGGGGCGCGGACCGCCGGTGGTCAGGACGCCGTCACCGGGGTGATCGGTTCCCGCCCCGCCGGGCGCGGTGGCACCCGTTCCCACGGCGCGTGTTCCCGAAGAGCGCGCGCCCATTCCCGTACCCGCGCCCGTTCCCGCTCCCGTGTCCCTTCCCGTGCCCGTGTCCCTTCCGGTCGCGGCGGGGAGCGTCGGCGGGGCGCCCGCCCCCGGTGCGTCCCGTACGGAGACCCCGGACGCGGTCAGCGCCCCGGCCAGCACCTCGGCCGCGAGTTCGGCGAAGCGCCGCGCCGCGGGGTGCCGGCCGCCCGTGGCGGGCCAGGCGGCGGAGGTCCGCCGCACCAGGGGGCGGCCGGCCAGCGGCCGCCAGGCGACCCGCGGTTCCCTGCGGGCCGCCGCCCCGCTGTCGAAGGCGGCCCCCAGGCCCGCCGTGACCAGCCCGAACAGGAAGTCGGCGTCCGTGGCGTGCCGGACGCGCCCGGGGGTGAAGCCGGCGGCGCGACACGTGTCCAGCACGCGGTCGTACCACCCCGGCGCCTCCGCCCGCGGGAAGAGCACCAGGTCCTGGCCGGCCAGGTCCGCCAGGGCCACCTCGTCCCGGCGGGCCAGGGGCGAGGTCCGGGGCAGGACGACGCCGAGTTCGGCCCCGACGGCGGGCCCGCAGACCAGGCCGGTGGCCTCCAGGGGGTGGGTGACCAGGCCGATGTCGAGCTCTCCGGTGGCCAGCAGCGCGCACTGTTCGGCGGTGGTCGCCTCCCGCAGGTCGACGACGAGCCCGGGGGCGCGCTCGGCGGCCGCGCCCAGCAGCGCCTTGAGCACGGCCGGGGCGGTCCGGGGCGGCACTCCGGCCCGGAGGGTGCCGAGGTCGCCGTCGCGGGCGGCCCGCATCGCGGCGCGCAGCCGGTCCTCGGCGGCGAGCAGGGCACGGGCCTCGGTCAGCAGGGTGGCGCCGGCGGCGGTCAGCCGCACCTGCCGCCGGGAGCGGTCGAAGAGTTCGTCGCCCAGTTCCTGTTCGAGGCGCCGGATGGTACGGCTCAGCGGCGGCTGGGCGGTGCCCAGCAGCTCGGCCGCCCGGCCGAAGTGCAGCTCTTCGGCGACGACAATGAAACAGCGCAGGTGGCGCAGGAGATCCACCGCGCGACCCTAGCGAAGTGACGACGAGGCCGATGGGCGGGGGGCGGGGGACGGCGATGGACGACGGCACGATTCAGGCGCGGGTGCGGGCGGTCTTCGAGCGCGCGGGCGCGGAGGGGCGGCTGCACGCGGTGGAGATCCGCCCGCCGTACGGGGGTGGGGGGAGCGCGGTGGGCTCGCCCCACGGCCGGACGACGGGCGCGGCGGCCGGCGTGGACCCCAGCCCCGCAACTGGCGCGGCCCACGACGGGACGACCGGCCCGGCGACCGGCACGGCCGAAGGCCGGGTTGCCAGCCCGGCGATGGCCACGGCCCACGGCCAGGCCGAAAGCCCGGCGGCCGGCACGGCGGTCGGGGGGAGCCATGGGCAGGTCGTGGGAACCGTGAACGCTCCGTGGGGAAGCGCTTCGCGCGAGGTCGCGGTCGGGGCCGACGACCGTGTGGTGATCGCGTCGATCTTCAAGGTGCTGCTCGTGCTGGAGTTCGCCCGGCAGGCGGCCCTCGGCCAGCTCGACCCCCGGGAGCGGGTGCGGGTGACGGCGGCCGACCGGCTCGGCGGCTGGGGCACCGCGGGCTGCCTCGACGACGTCGAGATGTCGCTGCGGGACCTGGCGTTCTTCGCCCTCTCCGTCAGCGACAACTCCGCGGCCGACCTGCTGATGCGCGCCGTCGGCCCCGACACCGTGGCCCTGCTGGCGGCCGAACTGGGGCTGGAGCGCACCCGGATCGTCGGTGGCCCGCGCGAACAGCTGGAGGCGCTGCTCGCGGACGTGGGGGCGCGCTCGGAGGAGGAGTTCGCGGCCGTCTACCCCACGCTCACCGCCGAACGGATCGGGAGCCTGCGGGTCCTGGACCCGGAGCGGACCACGTCCAGCACGCCCCGGGAGATGACCCGGCTGCTCACGATGGTGTGGCGGGACGAGGCGGGGCCGCCGCGGGCGTGCGCGCAGGTGCGCGAGCTCCTGGCGCGCCAGGTCTTCCGGCACCGCCTCGTCTCCGGCTTCCCCGACGACGTGCTGGTCTCGGCCAAGACGGGCACGCTGCCGGGGCTGCACATGGAGGCGGGGGTCATCGACTACCCGGACGGCGGGCAGTACGCCGTGGCGGCCTTCGCGCGCACCCCGGACCTGCGGGCCGGCCGCGCGGCGGTGGACGCCGCGCTGGGCGCCGCGGCCCGGCTCGCCGTCGATTTCCTGCGCGGGCAGGCCCCGGACCCACGGCCCTGACCTGGTCTCATAGCCGAACGGTCATGGGTGGGGCGAGGTGTGGGTCTTGGACCGCGCGCCGCGGCGGCTGCTCTGCTACGGCCATGAACGACACGCCACGTTTCGACACCGCACGGTCCACCGACGCGCCCGCCGACCCGTCCGCCGACGCGTCCGCGAACGCGTCCCGTGGCCGCGCGCGGACCCTCGACCGCCGGCGGCTGCTGCGGGGCTTCGCCCTGGCCGCCGCGATACCCGCCCTGGCATCGGCCGGGGCCGCCGCGTCCACCATGCGGGACACCGCCGGCGCGGCCGGGGGCGGCGCGTCCCGTACGGGGGCCACGTTCCGCTGGTTCGGCACCACCGGCTGGCGGATCGACTTCCACGGCAGAACGGTGCTCGTCGACCCGTATCTGACCCGCTTCTCCACAGGACTGTTCGAGCCGGGCGGGACCTTCGACGACAAGGCCGCGCTGCGCACCGACGAGGCGCTGGTGCGGCGGCACATCGGCAAGCCCGAGCTCGTGCTCGTCAGCCACAGCCACTGGGACC
This sequence comes from Streptomyces sp. URMC 123, assembly GCF_051386515.1. NCBI lineage: Bacteria > Bacillati > Actinomycetota > Actinomycetes > Kitasatosporales > Streptomycetaceae > Streptomyces > Streptomyces sp. URMC 123. Next base: position 63,617 of record NZ_JBPQTV010000005.1, read on the forward strand.
ACCTCAACGACGTGCCGTACATCGCGAAGAGCACGGGCGCGCGGATCGTCGGCACGGAGACCACGTACCACCTGCTGTGCTCGATGGGGGTGGACGCCGGACAGATCTCGGTGGTGCGCGGCGGCGAGGTGCTGGACTTCGACGGCTGCGTGGTCGAGGTGGTCTCCGCCCGGCACAGCCGCAACGCGCGGCACGGCTACTTCCGGCCGGGCACCCTGACCGCGCCGCCGGCCCGCGCCCCGAGGACCATCGCCGATCTGCCCGAGGGCGACACGCTGGCGTTCCAGGTCACCCCGCCCGGTGGCCCGTCGGCGTTCCTGATGGGGGCGAGCGACTTCGCCGAGCGCGACACCACCGGGCTGCGCCCGGACGTCGCCATGATCGCGGTGCCGGGCTCCACGGCGACCCATCGCTATGTCCCCCGGCTGCTCGGCGCGCTGGGCGGGCCCCGCACCGTCGTGCCGGTGCACTGGGACAACTTCGAGACGCCGCTGGCCAATCCGGTCCGCCCCGATCCCACGGTCTCGCTCAAAAGCTTCCTCGACCAGGTGGCGAAGGCCAGCCCGGCCTCCCGGGTGGTCGTCCCCGAGTACCTCACGCCGTACCGGTGGGGCGGCTGACGCGGCCGCGACCCCGGAACGGCTCAGCGCGGTGCCAGCCCGCGGAGCGTGAGCTCGACGAGGGTGTCGGCGTACGCGTGGGTGAGGGGGCCGTCGCCCAGCAGCCAGCGGTGGGCGATGGGGCCGGCCAGCATCTCCACGGCGATCCGCGGGTCGACGTCCGGGGCGAGCTGTCCGGCCCGCCGGGCGGAGTCCAGGCGCTCCAGGCAGCGGCGTAACGGGGGCTCCACGAGGCGCGCCACCAGGTCCTCCCCGAGCTCCGGGTCGGCGATGCCGGCGGCGGCGAGGGCGCGGGCGGGGACGTCGTACCCGGGGTCGCTCATCGTGTCGACGGTGGCCCGGAGCACGGTCTTGAGGTCGGCCTCCAGGTCACCGGTGTCGGGGATGGCGCCCCCGGTCCGGGCGATGTCGTCGGTGAGGGAGACGACGGCGTCGCGGAGGATGGCGGCCTTGGAGGGCCACCAGCGGTAGATGGTCTGCTTGCCGACGCCGGCCCGGGCGGCCACGCCCTCGATGGTCACCTTGGGGTATCCGACCTCGTGGACGAGTTCCAGCGTGGCGCCCAGGATCGCGCTGTGGGTGCGGCGACGGCGGTGGGCGGCTTCGGGTGCGCGGTTGATGGGCATGGGAACAGCGTAGGGCTTGGCGAGTCGATACGTATCGTCTTGACAAGACGCAACGTATCGTCCAAGCTCATGGATGTGCCGAGACGGAACGACTCGGCTCACCGACGAAAGGAGAAGCCCATGGCCAGGGGAGCAGGAAACATGCTGGGCGTCGGCGGCACCCGCTCCAAGCTCTCCCGCAGCGCGATGCGCGGCGGGAGGAAGGGCGGGGCGCCCCAGGGCGGCATCGACCCGCTGGAGCAGAAGCGGGAGCTGCTGCGCAAGCTCAGGGAAGCGCGGTCCTCCGATGAAACCCCCGCGTCGTGAGGACCCTTCCGTGAGAGGGCCGGCTGCGTACGGCCAGGGTCGTACGCAGCCGGTTCACCCGCCGAAAGGGGCGGCGCGGAGCGCCGGAAGAGGCCGGGAGAGTGTCAGGAGCCGGTCGACTGCCGGTGCGCGCGGTACAGCGCGGCCCAGTCGCGTACGTCGAGGTCCTTGACCCGGTCGGCGGGCCGGACCCCGGCACCGCGCACGAACTGGGCATGGCCCCGGCGCAGCACCTTGCGCAGGGCCTCACCGATCGTCAACTGACCGGTGTCGAAGATCTGTTGCGTGAAGCGCTGATAGGCGACGCGCTCGGACCACGGCACGGGCGGCCGGCGGCGCGGTGTCACGATCAGCGTCTGGGTGTCGGCGCGCGGTACGGGGCTGAAGTCCTGGCGGGAGAAGGCCAGTCCTTCCCCGAACGCGTACCACGGCTCCCACTGGGCGTTGAAGAGATTGCCGCCCCAGGCGCCGGTCCGCTTGCCCACGTACTCGCGCTGCAGCAGGAATACCCCCTGGCGCATCCGGTCCGGCCCCAACTCCAGGCAGCGACGGAGGATTTTGGTGCCGGAGACGAAGGGCAGATTGCCTATCAAACGGACCGGTTGCCGGGGCAGCCGTAAGGTCAGGAAGTCCTCGTTCGCCACCGTGACGTCGGGCAGCGATTCGGCGGCCAGCCGGCGCGCCCAATGGGCGTCGATCTCCACCGCCAGCAGGGGGTGTCCCTTCGATGCCAGCGCCTTGGTGATCCGGCCGGAACCCGCGCCTATCTCGACGGTCAGAATCCCCTCCGAGGGGGCGCCGGTCGAGGCGGCGTACGAGGCGTCCAGCTGGTCGGAGAAACGGCGGGCCGCGGCGGCCGAACGGAAGAAATTCTGCCCCCACTCCCTCCGGGCGGCGCCGCGGGACGCGGCGGCTGCGGAGGGCGATCTCGGCGGCACCAGCGGTTTCGAGTTCACGCGGGAAAACGTACTCATCCAAGATCCGAAGGTCCATCAATTGGCCGTACATCCAACGGAAATCAGCCAATCACCGGCTCGATCGCGCCGCCGCTCGGCGGCCCCTTCGCACCTGTCGCGAGCCGGCGCGATACGGGTCGGCACCCCTTCGGATCTCATCGCCGTCGGCACCACTGCCACGCTTGCCGGGGCAGTGAACGAACACCTAGAATGGGCACCATGGGTTCTCTGTGATAGCCGGGGACGCGGCCGCGTCGAGCTGAGCTCCGCCGCCGTGTCCATCCGTGCACTCCCGAAATACGCCGTTCCGATGTCATCGGCCGTGTCGGCGTTCTCCGCTGTCGGGCCCCCGGGCCAGGACGGCTCCTCGCGTGTGCGGATTCCCCACCCATCCTCGGCCGAGAACAGGAGGACCTCGCGTGCTCACCGCACAACTGGCTCTGCATGACATCACCAAGCGCTACCACGACCGCGTCGTGCTCGACCGGGTCGGCTTCACCGTCAAGCCGGGCGAGAAGGTCGGCGTCATCGGCGACAACGGCTCCGGCAAGTCCACCCTGCTCAAGCTGATCGCCGGCCGGGAGCAGGCCGACAACGGGGCGATCACCGTGGTCGCCCCGGGCGGCACCGGCTATCTGGCGCAGACGCTGGAACTGCCCCCGGAGGCCACCGTTCAGGACGCCGTCGACCTGGCCCTGGCCGAGCTGCGCGAGCTGGAGGCGGGGATGCGCCGGGCCGAGGCCGAGCTGGCCGATCGGCCCTACCGCCCCGGCCCGGACAAGGAGTTGGCCGCCCTGCTCGAGTCGTACGCCGCGCTGGTCGAGCGGTACCAGGCCCGCGGCGGCTACGAGGCCGACGCGCGGGTCGACATCGCGCTGCACGGGCTCGGCCTGCCGAGCCTGGACCGCGACCGCCGGCTGGGCACCCTCTCCGGGGGCGAGCGCTCGCGGCTGGCGCTGGCCGCGACGCTGGCGTCGGCACCCGAGCTGCTGCTGCTGGACGAGCCCACCAACGACCTGGACGACCGGGCGGTGGCCTGGCTGGAGAACCATCTGCGGGCGCACCGCGGCACGGTGGTCGCGGTCACCCACGACCGGGTGTTCCTGGAGCGGCTCACCACCACCATCCTGGAGGTGGACTCCGGCAGGGTGTCCCGCTACGGGAACGGCTACGACGGCTATCTCACCGCCAAGGCCGCGGAGCGCCAGCGGCGGCTGCGCGAGTACGAGGAGTGGCGCGCCGAGCTGGACCGCAACCGGGAGCTGGTCGCCTCCAACGTGGCGCGGCTGGACAACATTCCGCGGAAGCTGCCGTTCGCCGTCTTCGGCGCGGGCCAGTTCCGCTCCCGTGGCCGCGGGCACGGCGCGATGGGCCGCATCCGCAACGCCAAGGAGCGGGTCGCGCGGCTGACCGAGAACCCGGTGGCCCCGCCGGCCGATCCGCTGACCTTCACGGCCCGGATCACCACCGGGGGCCAGGAGGACGGGGAGCGGGCCCCGGTGGCCGAGCTCACCGAGGTGCGCGTCGGGGACCGGCTGGACGTGCCGGCGCTGACCGTGCGCCCCGGCGAGCGGCTGCTGATCACCGGTCCCAACGGGGCGGGCAAGACCACGCTGCTGCGGGTGCTGGCCGGGGAGCTGGCGCCGGACAGCGGCACGGTGCGGCTGTCCGGGCGGGTGGGGCATCTGCGGCAGGAGCAGACGCCGTGGCCGGCCGGGCTGACCGTGCCGGAGGCCTTCGCGCACGGGCGGCCCGGCCATCCGGCGGACCTCGTCGAGGAGTTGCTCTCGCTGGGCCTGTTCGGCCCGGCGGACCTGGAGCAGCGGGTGGGGGACCTCTCGTACGGGCAGCGGCGGCGGATCGAGCTGGCGCGGCTGGTGAGCGACCCGGTGGACCTGCTGCTGCTGGACGAGCCCACCAACCACCTCTCCCCCGTGCTCGTGGAGGAGCTGGAGCAGGCGTTGACGGGGTACGAGGGCGCGGTGGTGGTCGTGACGCACGACCGCCGGATGCGGTCCCGGTTCAGCGGCGCGCATCTGTCGCTGGACGCGGGTCGGATCGCCGAGTTCGTCGCGGCCTGAGGCGCGTCGCGGCCTGAGGCGCCTCAGTCCGCGCGCGCCAGGTCCTTTTCCCGCGGCTCTGCCGCCCGGCCCGGCCGCAGGGGAAGGGCGCGCAGCCGCCAGGAGCCGGGGAAGAGCTGGCGCTCCAGGTCGGACGGGGCCACGGCGAGGGCGAGATCGGGGAAGTGGCGCAGCAGCGCGCCGATCGCCGCCTCGGCCTCCTGGAGGGCGAGGGCCGCGCCCAGGCAGTAGTGCGGGCCGAAGCCGAAGCCGACATGGGTGTCGCGGCGGGGGCCGGGCTCCCGGGTGATGTCGAACCGCTCGGGGGCGGGGAAGACCTCCGGGTCGTGGCCGGCGGCGGCGATGACGGCCATGACCTGCTCGCCCTTGCGCACCGGCATGCCGCCGACGGTCAGGTCGCGGGTGGCGTAGCGGGGCTGGGTGATCTGCGCCGGGCCGCACCAGCGCATCATCTCGTGCACGGCCCGCGGCAGCAGCCCGGGCTCGGAGCGGAGCAGCGCGAGCTGGTCGGGGTGGGTGAGCAGGGCGGCGACGCCATTGCCGATGAGCTGGGCGGTGGCCTCGTTGCCGGCGGTGATGAAGGCGAGGACGAGGGTGACGATCTCCTCGTCGGTGAGCCGCTCCCCGCCGTCGCCCACGGCCTGGGCGAGGCCGGTGAGCAGGTCGCCGGTGGGCTCGGCGCGGCGCTGCTCGATCATGGTGTGGAGGCGGTCGGCCATGCCGCGCACGGCGGGCTCCAGGAGGGCGGGGTCCATGGTGTAGAAAGCCGAACTCCACGCCCGCCACTGCTCCCGCTCGGCCTCGGGGACGCCGGCTATCTCGCAGATGGTGGCGATGGACAGCGGATAGGCGAAGTGCTCCAGGAGGTCGACCGCGCCGTCCCCGGCGCGCTCGGCGAGCGTCCGGACCAGCGCGTCGACCATCGCCTCCATGGTGGGCCGCAGATGGGCGACGCGGCGCGCGGTGAAGGCGCGCGCGGAGACCTTCCGCAGCCGGGTGTGGTCGTGGCCGTCCTGGTACAGCACGCTGTCGAGCAGATAGCGCGCGTACCGCCGGGGGAAGCCGGCCTCGTCCAGGGCCTGGGCGTAGAGGTGGGGCAGGTCCATGCCGGGCACGTTGCGGGGGTTGGTCACCAGGTCCGGGTCGGACAGCACGGCCTTGACGTCGGCGTAGCGCGTGGCCATCCAGAAGGGCTCGCCCCAGGGGTACCGGCCGAGCACCAGGGGCGCCTGCTCGCGGAGCCGGGCGAAGGTGCGGTACGGGTCGTTGAGGACCCGCGGGTCCATGAGGTCGACGGCCACGTCGGCGGGCGCGGGCACGGCCTCGCCGGCGGGCGTACGGGTGGCCTCGTCGGCGGGCGCGGGAGCGAAAACGTCGGTCGGTGTACTCATCACTGCCTTCCGAGAAGTGGGGGCGGAGCGACCCGAAATGTTCTGGGGGAGTCGCGACAGTGGGGAACTGCGGCGGCCCATGCTAGGAAGCGGCCGAATAACCGGCAAGATCGACTTTGTCAGGTTCGCCGGGCGCCGTACGGGCCGCTCCGCCGTTCGGCGACTGTGTCATCTCCGCGTTGTCGCGGAATTCACCGCGCCCCAGGATGGGCCAGCCCTTTCCCCGCGGTGATCACCGCCCGCTTTCCCCGTCTCCCCGAGGACGACCCCGTCCTCGGCTTTCCCGTCCCCTGAAGAGGAGCGAGTCCCCGATGCTCCATCGCGTCGACCGTCTGCCGTCGCTCACCGGCCTCCGCTGGTTCGCGGCGTTCGCGGTATTCGCCTGTCACATCGCCCAGCAGGGCTTCTTCGCGGACCGACAGGTCGGAACCGCGCTGCTGCACATCACCACGCTCGGTTCGATCGCGGTCTCGGTCTTCTTCATGCTGAGCGGTTTCGTTCTGGCGTGGTCGGCCCGCGACGAGGATTCCGCCCCGACTTTCTGGCGGCGCCGATTCGCGAAGATCTATCCGCTGCACCTCGTCACTTTCTGCCTGGCGGCCTTCATCATCCTCTCCCTTTCGGAGCCGGTGCTGCCCGGCGGCTCCGTCTGGGACGGGCTGGTCCCCAATCTTCTGCTGGTGCAGTCATGGCTTCCCGAGCCGAGCATTGTGGCCGGGTTCAACACCCCGAGCTGGTCGCTCTCCTGCGAATTCGCTTTCTACGCCACGTTCCCGCTCTGGTACCGCCTGGTGCGCAAGATCCCGGCGCGCCGGCTGTGGTGGTGCGCCGCCGGTCTCGCCGCGGCCGTGATCTGTGTGCCGTTCGTGACGAGCCGGTTCCCGGCGAGCGCCGAGATGGCCCCCGGCATGCCGCTCAACGAGCTGTGGTTCGCCTGCTGGCTGCCGCCGGTGCGGATGCTGGAGTTCGTCCTGGGCATCGTGATGGCGCTGATCCTGCGCGCGGGCGTGTGGCGCGGCCCCCGGGTGGGGGTGGCGGCGCTGCTGCTCGCCGCGAGTTACGGCGTCACCCAGGTGGTGCCCCCGATGTTCACCATCGCCGCGTGCTCCGTCGTGCCCGCCGCCCTGCTGATCACCGCCCTGGCCGACGCCGATCTGCGCGGGAGGCGCACGGGGCTGCGCTCGGCGGTGCTGGTCCGGCTGGGCGAGTGGTCCTTCGCCTTCTATCTGGTCCACTTCATGGTCATCCGTTACGGGCACCGGCTGATGGGCGGTGAGCTGGGCTACGCGCGCCAGTGGGACACCCCGGGCGCGGTGCTGCTGGCCCTGGCGATGCTGGTGGTCGCGACCCTGGCCGGCGGGCTGCTGCACACCGTGGTCGAGCGCCCCTGCATGCGGCTGCTGGGCAGCCGCCATCCGGCCCCCGCCGCCGCTCTCGAACCCGCCACCGCCGCCGGGCCCGTCGCCGCTGCCGGGACCGCCCCCGCGCCCGAGCCCGGCCCCGACGCGGCCCCGGAG
>NZ_JBPQTV010000006.1:0-65084 GCF_051386515.1 Streptomyces sp. URMC 123
GGGTGGTGGGGGTGGCGGGGGCGAGCATCGCGGCACCGCCGGCCGTCCGCGTCACGACGTGCCGGAGCGCAGGGACAGCTCGACGCCCCCGTCGCCCAGGGGCAGGGCCACACTGAGGTAGCCGTTGGCCGGATCGCGGACGTACGCCAGGTAGTCGGCGATCGCCTCCGGGCCGGGCGGCATGCCGTCGGCCACCACCAGCGCGCCCGGCGCCAGATGGGGTTCGAGGACCCGCAGGACGTCCAGGTACAGGCTGGCGAACCCGTCGATCAGCACCATGTCCACCGGGCCGGGCAGCTCCCGCAGCGTCTCCCGGGCGTCCCCCTCGCGGACCTCGACCAGCCCGGCCAGGCCGGCCGCCTCGATGTTGGCGCGCGCCGCGCGCACCTTGTTGGGCTGCAGCTCCGTGCCGATCACCTGGCCGCCGCCGTTGTCGCGCACCGCCGCCGCCAGGTAGATGGCGGACACACCGTGGGAGGTGCCGTACTCGACGACGCGCCGCGCGCCGCGGTTGCGGGCCAGGAGGTACAGCAGCTCGCCGGTCTCCCGGGAGACCGGGATGACCACCTCGGAGAGCGCCTCGGCCAGCTCCGCGGGCGGCAGGGCGTGCAGCGAGTCGAGGTGGTTCCCGTGCGTCGCGTTCGGCAGGCGGGAGCCGATCTCCGCGATGGCGGCCACGTCGTTGCGCTCGGCCTCGAAGAGCCGGTCGAGGACCGGCCGGACCGAAGCGGATGTCAAGGTGTTCACAGCCCGCACCACTTTCTCGTCGTCGTACTCGTCATCCGTCGTACTCGTCATCCGTCGTGCCCGTCGTCGACACGAACGGCAGCGATACGAACGGCATCGACGGTGGTGGGCCGCCCTCAAGATCGGCTCAAGGCCGGTTCATGCGCCGCTCCGCCACGCCGTTCCACCACGCCGTACGCCCCGCGCCGTACGCCCCCCGCGCCCCCTCACCCGCCACCCGCGAGCCTCCGAGAGCCCCCGCGCACCCTTGCCCCCGCCTGCCGGCACCCGCCTTGACCAGCCCTTGAGCAGCCCTGCGGAGCCTGGCGAACAGCGACGAAGGGAGCGTCCGGCACATGGAGAGCGCCGCGTACGACGAGGAATTCCAGGCCGTGGTGGCCGGAGCGGGACCGGTCGGCCTGATGACGGCGTGCGAACTGCGCACGGCCGGGGTGTCGGTGGTGGTCCTGGAACGGAACGCCGAACCGGAGAAGGTCACCAAGGCCGGCTCCATCGGGCCGCTGGCCGTCGAGGCCCTGGAGCGGCGGGGGCTGCGCGAGGAGCTGCTGGCCGCCGAGCGCGCCACCGTGGACGGCTATCTGCGGATGGCCGAGGAACTGGGCCTGCCCCCCGAGCAGGCCGTGCCCAAGGAGCACTTCGCCGGCATCGACAAGCTGGACCGTCCGCACGGCGCGGACGACGGCCGTCGCCGGATGCGCGTCGAGCAGCCGGCGCTGGTGGAGATCCTCACCCGGCACGCCGAGCGGCTGGGCGTCGTCCTGCGCCGCGAGCACGAGGTGACCGGGGTGAACCAGAGCCAGGACGGGGTGGTCGTCGAGGCCCGTACGCCCGACGGGGTACGGCGGGTACGGGGCCGGTACCTCGTCGGCTGCGACGGGGGCCGCAGCGCCGTGCGCGCGCTCGCCGGTTTCGACTTCCCCGGCACCGCCCCGACGGTCACCGGGCGCCAGGGCGTGGTGGAGCTCGACGGCCCGGAGAGGCCCGCGCACGGCTTCCACTACACCCCGCGCGGGCTCACGGTCCACGGGCTCGGCGTGAACCGGGTCGCCGTCATCGAGTTCGACGGCCCGCCGGACCCCGACGCGGGCCCCCTCACCGCCGCCGAACTCCAGGACGCCCTGCGCCGGGTCAGCGGCCGACAGATCACTGTCGGCGCGATGGCGACCGGCAGCCGGTTCACCGACCACGCGCTCCAGGCGGCCGAGTACCGGCGCGGCCGGGTCCTGCTGGCCGGTGACGCGGCGCACATCCACGCCCCCTTCGGCGGCCAGGGGCTCAACGTCGGGCTGAGCGACGCGGTCAACCTCGGCTGGAAGCTGGCCGCCGTCGTACGGGGCTGGGCGCCGGCCGGACTGCTGGACAGCTACCAGGCCGAGCGGCACCCGGTCGGCGCCGCCCTGCTGGAGAACACCCGCGCCCAGACCGCTCTGATGCGCCCGGACGTCCACAGCACCGCGCTGCGCCGGTTCATCGACCGCCTCCTCGATCTCGACGAGGTCAAGCGGTACGTCATCGACCTGCTCGCCGGCTTCGACGTGCGGTACGACCTGGGCGACGACCACCCGCTGGTCGGCACGCTGTGCCCGACGCTGAGGCTGTCCGGGCCGCGGCCGGGCGGCTCCCCGGCGGCCACGCTCGCGGACGTGACCGCCGACGGGCGCGGGGTCCTCCTCGACCTGGCCGACCGCGCCGAGGTCAGGGCGGCCGCCGACGGCTGGTCGCCACGGGTGCGGACGGTCACCGCGCGTGCGGAGCGGGACGACGTCGACGCGATGCTGCTGCGCCCGGACGGCTGCGTCGCCTGGGTGCTGTCCAAGGGGGACGCCTTCGCCGCGGGCCCCCTCACCCGGGCCCTGACGACCTGGTTCGGGCGGCCCGCGGAGCGCCGGGCCGTCGCGGACGCCGGGTGACGCGGCGACATGGCCCCACGGACCGGCACCGAAGACAAGGAGTGGCCCCATGCGAGCTGACGAACTGGTCGGGGTGTGGCACCTCGTGTCCTACCACGACCTGGACAACGAGGGGACCCGGCACGAGGGGCCCCTCGGCCCCGCCCCGCGCGGACTGCTGGTGTACACGGCCGACGGCCATGTGACGGTCAACATGATGCGCACCAGCGCCAGCACGAGCACCCATACCGGCGCCGACACCAACCCCGGGGTCGGCACCGGGCCCGGCACCGGTGCCGCCACAGCCCCGGGCGCCCCGAGCACCCCGGACGCCCCCACCTACATGGGCTACGCCGGCCGCTGGCACCACGCGGGCGACAAGGTCATCCACCGGGTCGAGGTCACCCCCAAGTCCGAGTGGGTGGACACCGAGCAGGTCCGCGACATCGTGCTGGCCGGAGACGTGCTCACCCTCTACGGCACGGCGATCGTCGACGGACGGCCGCAGCGCCGGGTGCTGCAGTGGCAGCGCGCGATGGGCAGGGGGTGAGCGCCGTGCCGACGACGGACACCCACCCCGGCGTGGCACCACGGACGGCGGTGGCCCGCCTGACGGCGACCGCCGCCGAGCACGCCGCCGCGGCCGACGCCGACCGCAGGCTCCCCGACGACGTGGCCGCCGCGGTCGTCGACGCCGGCTTCGCCCGGCACTTCACGCCGGCCGCGTACGGCGGCCGCGGCGGCACGTTCACCGGCCTGCTGCGCACCACCGCCGAGGTGGCCCACGGGTGCGCGGCGGCCGCCTGGTGCGGGATGATCTACGCGCTGTCGAGCCGCATGGCGGCGCTGCTGCCGCCCGCGGCGCAGGCCGAGCTGTGGGACGCGGGCCCGGACGTGCCGATCGCCGCCGCGCTGAACCCCGCCGGTACGGCGCGCCGGACGCCGGACGGCTGGTGGTTGAGCGGCCGTTGGAGCTTCCTCAGCGGCGTCGACCACGCCCACTGGGCGCTGTTGTGTGCCCCGGCGGGCACCGGGGACGACCGCGAGCCCCGCTACTTCCTCGTTCCGCGCCGGGACTGCGCGGTCCACGACACCTGGTTCACGCTCGGGATGCGCGGCACCGGCAGCAACACCGTCGAGCTCGACGGCGTCCTCGTTCCCGAGCACCGCACCTACCCCCAGGTGACGTTGCTGAGGGGCAGCCGCTCCCCGGCGGCCGCCGCCTGCTACCGGGTGCCTTTGCTGGGGGCGCACGCCCCGGTGTTCGTGGCCCCGGCCTGGGGCGCCGCGCGGGCGGCGTACGACACCTGGGCCGCCGAGGTCACCCGGCACGCGCGGGGCAGCGGCACCACGGCGGTCGGCACCGGGGTCCAGCTCACCCTCGCCCGCGCCGCCGCCGAACTGGACGCGGCCCGGCTGCTGCTGGACCGGGCCACCGAGGTCACGGACACCGGCGCGATGACGGGGGCGCTGGCGGCCCGTAACGCCCGGGACGCCACGATGGCCGCCGAACTGGTCCGTGCCGCGGTCGACCGGGTCTTCCACGCGGGCGGCAGCCGGGTGCAGTCCCAGTCCCACCCGGTGCAGCGCGCCTGGCGGGACGTGCACGCGGCGACCGCGCACGCCGTGCTCAGCGCCGAGCGCACCAGCGGGCACTTCGCCCGGCACCTGGTCGACGAGGCCGGTCCGCGCACCTGACCGGGCGGCGCACCTGACCGGGCGGGTGATCAGGCATTCTTGACCCTATGGACAGGGCGGAACTGGCACATTTCCTGCGCACCAGACGGGCTCGTACGCACCCCTCCGACGTCGGCCTGGCCAGCAACGGCCGGCGCCGCATCCCGGGGCTGCGCCGCGAGGAGGTCGCTCAGCTGGCCGGGATCAGCCCCGACTACTACATGCGGCTGGAGCAGGGCCGCGGACCGCGGCCCTCCCGGCAGGTGCTCACCGCGCTCTCGTGGGCGCTGCGGCTGTCGAACGACGAACGCACCTATCTGCTGCGGCTGGTCGGGGAGGCGCCGACCTTCGCCGGGACCTCGCGCGAGGTCCCGGCGAGCGTGCTGATCCTGCTCGAACGCCTGGAGGACGTTCCGGCCATGGTGCTGGACGTCACGTACGACATCCTCGCCTGGAACCGCATGGCGACGGCGCTGATGGTCGACTTCGAGACGCTGCCGGTGAAGGAGCGCAACACGCTGCGCTGGCTGTTCTTCCGGCAGCGCCCCTGGCTGAAGACCCCGGACGGCTGGCGCTTCGCCCGCGAGTGCGTGGCCGATCTCCGCGCGACGGGGCGCTATCCGGAGGACCCCGCCGTCCGCGAGCTGGTCGACGACCTGTGCGCGCACAGCCCGGAGTTCTCCGTCCTGTGGGCCGGCCACGAGATCGAGGTGCAGCGCAGCACGACCAAACGCTCGGTCCACCCGCTGGTGGGGGAACTGGAGCTGGACTGCGAGATGCTGGTCATCCCCGGGCGGGACCAGCGCCTGATGTTCTACACGGCGGCGCCCGGATCACCGTCCCACAAGGCCCTGCAGTCGCTCAAGGCCGCCCTCGTCACCACCTGACCGCACACGTCCGTCGTGCACGGTAGGACCGTCGATCCTAGGCTCAAGTGATCTCTCCTCATCCCGGCCCGGCAGAGCCAGGCTTGGTGTCACGACACCGCGGGCCGACCCGGCCCGCGGTGACCGAGCAGCACGCGGTCCGGTGAGCACACGGCTCACGGGGCCTGAGCGATGAAGGAGACGCAGTGACAATCCTGGTGACCGGAGGGCGCGGCCACGTGGCGCGGAGCCTGGTGGACCAGCTGGTGGAGAGCGGACAGCGGGTGCGCGTGGCCACGCGGGACGCCTCGGCGCTCACGGCGCCGGCGGGGGCCGAGGTGGTCGAGGCCGACCTCACCCGGGCCGAGACGCTCCCGGCCGCGCTCAGCGGCGTGTCGAAGGTGTTCCTGTACGCCGATCCGCAGGGCGTCGACGTCTTCGTCGAGGCCGCGCGCGAGGCGGGGGTCGAGCATGTCGTCCTGCTGTCCGCGAGCCCGGTCACGGCCGCCAACCCCGACCTCAACCCGCTGGCGCGGATGCACCGGGCGGCGGAGCGGGCGCTGATCGCGTCCGACCTCCCCTGGACGTTCCTGCGGCCGGGCGCGTTCGCCACCAACACGCTGCAGTGGGCGGCCTCGATCCGCGACGAGGGCGTGGTGCGCGCCCCGTACCCCGAGGCGCACATCGACGCGATCCACGAGGCGGACATCGCGGCCGTGGCGGTGCGGGCGCTGACCGAGACCGGGCACGAGGGCCGCGCCTACCTGATGACCGGCCCGGAGTCGGTCACCCAGCGCCAGCAGGTGGAGGCGATCTCCAAGGCGATCGGCCGCTTGGTGGAGTTCGTGGAACTCACCCCCGCCGAGTACCGCGAGACGCTGAGCCGCTGGGGCTCGGACGAGCTCGTGGACCAGCTGCTGCGCTACCTGTCGGAGCAGGACGGCATTCCGATGCCGGTCGTCAACACCGTGGAGCTGATGCTGGGGCGGCCCGCCCGCACGTACGCCGAGTGGGCGACCGACCACGCCGACGACTTCCGCTGACGCGAGCAGGCGCGCCCCGCGTATCCCGCCTGCCCCGCCTGTCCCGCGGACGGCCCGCGCATCAGGCGGGCCAGGCGGGCCAGGCGGACCAGGGGTGTCAGAGCAGGGTGGTACGGCCGGTGCCGAGCAGGGCGTCGGCCGTGCCCCCGGCACCCACCGGATCGAGGTCGGCCGTCTCCAGGATGTCCCGCTGCAGCCGCTGCAGACTCGGCGAGGGCTCCAGGCCCAGCTCCCGGGACATCACCCGGCGCAGCCGCAGGAAGACCTCCAGCGCCTGGGTGCGGCGGCCGCAGCGGTGCAGGGCGAGCATGTAGTAGCCGTGCAGGTGCTCGTGGTATGGGTACTGGAGCACGAGCATGGACAGCTCGCCGAGGACCTCGCGGTGCCGGCCGATGCGCAGCTCCGTCTCGATGCGCAGCTCCCGCGCCAGCAGCCGGGACTGCTCCAGCCGGGTCACCTCGGCCTCCAGCGCCAGGCCGCGTTGCACATCGGCCAGCGCGGGTCCGCGCCACCATCCGTCCGCCCGGCGCAGCAGCTCGACCGCGTGCGCCGGGTCCCCCAGCTCCAGGGCGCGCCGCCCGGCCGCCTCCAGGCGCTGGTACTCCCGCAGGTCGAACTGGCACGCCTCGGTGTCGAACAGGTAGCCCCGGTTGCGGGTGCGCAGCAGCTCGCCCGCCACCTGGGCAGGTGGCATGCCGCACTGTCGGGAGAGGAACTTGCGGAGGTTGAGGATGTAGGTCTGGATGATGGTGGACGCGGTCTTCGGCGGCCGGCTGGGCCAGAGTTCGTCGATCAGCACGGAGACCGGGACGACCTGCGAATGGTTCATGAGCAGTAAGGACAGGACCTGGCGCTCTTTCGGAGCGCTGGGTTCCGCCGTGTTGCCCCCCGATCGCAGCGCCAGAGGGCCCAGTACGCCGATGGCCATGCGATGTTCCACGAAGCCTCCCCGCGTGGTTCCCACGCGTTTCGACCGTTCAACCACCAGATGACTCGGGCACCGGTCGAAACAACGTGTAGTTGACAGCCACTGTGGGCACGCGACATCGACCTTGTCAACTGTCAGGCGATCCGCGATGCTTGAGTCAACGGTCCGTTCACCGGTGTCCCGAAGGCGGGTGAGAGCATGTCCGACAGCGCGGGTGATTCCCTGCTCGCGGACCGGCTCGATCACCTCTTCCGCGTCAGCCGCCCGCGGGGGCGCCAGTGGACCAACCGGGAGGTCGCCGAGGAGATCAAGGCGGCCCACCCCGGTCTGAAGGTGAGTGGTGCGTACCTCTCCGCGATACGCACCGGAAAGCGCACCAACCCCTCCTCCGAGCTGCTCAACGCCCTCGCCGCGTTCTTCGGGGTCTCGCCCGCGTACTTCGTCGACGCCCACTACGCCGAGCGCGTCAACGTCCAGCTCGCCGCGCTGAACGAGCTGGACCAGGCCGGCGTGCGGGCCGTGGCGATGCGCGCCGTGGGGCTGCCACCCGAAAGCCTCTCGGCCATCACGGCGGTCATCGACCAGCTACGCAAACTGCAGGGGCTGCCACCCGTCGAGGAGTAGATCGCACCGATGTCCCCCTGGTTTCCCCCGTTGTTACCCCATGCCCTGAGGAAATCCGAACGAGGACTGCGTCGGCGGTGCGATGCCCTGCTGGCCGCCTCGGGCGTCCCCGACGCGTGCGGGGTGACGGATCTCTGCGAGCATCTGAGCCGGAGCCGCGACCGCCCGATCGTCCTGGTGCCGATGCCGGTGCGGCACGCGTCGCCCTGCGGCCTGTGGGTCGCCTGCGAGACGGCGGACATCATCCTGTACGAGCCGGACACCAGCCCCTCGCACCAGGAGCACATCATCGCCCACGAGCTCGCCCACATCCTGTGCGGCCACCACGGCGAGGGCCGCATGGACGACGCCGGGACGCGCGCGCTCTTCCCCGATCTGGACCCCCAGCTCGTACGCGACATGCTCGGGCGCACGGCCTACACCGACCCGCAGGAGCGCGAGGCCGAGATGATCGCCTCGCTGATCCTGAAGCGGGCCCGCCGCCGCCCGGCCGAGGAGACCGCGGCGGTGCCGCTGCCACCGGAGAACGCCGATGTCATCGGCCGGATAGAGAACACCATCCGCCGCCGCTGACGGGCGCCGGAACGGCGCGAGCGGCACGGGTCGGGCGAGGAACACACGGGGGCGGGGCGTTGCTGTATCAGGTGCTCGAATGGAGCTGCGCGCTGGGCGCTTCGGCCTCCTTCTGCCACTCCTTACCGGGCGCGGTGCGTGGCCGCCCGGAGCCCGCCGCCGTCGCGATGTCCGTCTACTTCCTGTGCTCCGCGCTGAGCTACGCGGTCGAGCTGGACGCCCTGGCGCCCACCGTCGTGGGGGTGCTCGGCAGCAGATCCGCCGCGTACGTCACCGGCAGCCTGCTGGTGATCGGCCTCACCGGGGCGCAACAGGTCGTGCTCTCCCACTGGTCCCATCCGCCCGACACCGCCCGCCGCCGCGCCCGCCGCTATCTGATCGGCTACGCGCTCCTGACGGCGGGCCTGCTGGCGCTGTTCCTGGCCACGTCGAACCCGCCCGAGGCGCTGCTGAGCGGCGCCGACCCCGACTACGAGGTGTATCTGTGCCTCTACTTCATCGGCTGCGGCATCGGCCAGTGGGAGACGGTGCGGCTGTCGCGGCGGTACGCGCGCATGGCCCGCCATCGCCCCTGGCTGCGGCGGGGCATGTGGGCGATGGTCACCGGGGCCGTGCTCAGCCTGGCGTACTGCGCCCTGCGGCTCATCGAGGTGTGCGGCGTCCTCGTCGGCTACTCCCTCGGCGCCTGGGACTGTCTGCGCTGGCTGGCCGGGGATCTCGGATCGTGCCTGGAGGTGCTGGGGTGGACCGTCCCCTCCTGGGGCCCGCGGCTCAGCGCCGCCCGGCAGTGGCTGGGCAACTACCACAGCTACCGGCGGCTTCGGCCGCTGTGGGAGGCCCTGTACCGGGCCACCCCGTCCATCGCGCTGGACCCGCCCGGCTCCCGCCTGAGAGAGCTGATCCCGCCCCGTGACCCGGAGTTCCGGCTGTACCGGCGGGTGATAGAGATCCAGGACGGCCGGCTGGCGCTGCGCCCGTACACCCGGCCGGCCGTGGCCACGGCCGCCCGCCGGACGCTGGCGGGCCGCGGGATGCCGGAGCTGCGGGTGCGGGCCATGGTGGAGGCCGCGAGCCTGCGGGCCGCGGTGCGGGACAAGCAGGAGTGCGTCGTCCCGCCGGCCCTGCCCTGGAGCCCGTCGGTCTCGGCGCCCCCGGGCGACCCCTGCGGGGATCACGGCCAACGGGACGACACGGCGTGGCTCATCGCGGTCAACGACGCCTTCGTGGCGCTGGGCCGGTCCCGGGGCGCGGCGCACCCCGGGACCGGCCCAGCGGCCATGGACGGCGTCGGCATCAGTGCCGGTGCCGAGACCGATGCCGGTGCCGACATCGACGCCGGTGCCGACATCGATGCCGGTGCCGGCGGCGCCGGCCTCAGGCCGGGGCGCCGACCGCGCCGCCGACCCTGCCGTTGACGAACTCCAGCAGGCTCCGGGGCGTCTCCAGCTCGGCGATGACATCGTCCGGGATGACGATCCCGTACTCGCTCTGCAGGCGGGCCGCGGTCTCCAGGAGCACGAGGGAGTCGCACCCCAGGTCCCCGAAGGAGCGGTCCGGTATCTCGTCGGCCGTGCCCGGGAGCTCGATGTCCCCGGCGCACTCGGTGAGGACGGCGAGCAGCGCCTCCATGGTCACCGTGGTCGTCTCGTCGGTCGTTGCGGTCGTTGCCTTGCTCATGTCGCGTCCATTCGTTCGATTGGTTCCGTGCGTTGTCCCGCGCCGGCGTTCACGCGGTGGAGTCGGCGGCGCGGACGACGACCGCCGCGTTGAAGCCGCCCTTGCCCCGGGCCAGCACCAGCGCCGCGCCGACCTCCTGGTACCTCGGCCCGTCGAGGACCAGGTCGATCCCGTACGCCGCGGGCACGTCCGTGGTGCCGGCGGTCGGCGGGACGACACCGTCGCGGACGGCGAGCACCGCGGCCACCACGTCCAGCGGCCCGCCGCCGGCGTAGAGGCGGCCCGTGAGCGCCTTGGGCGCGGTGACCGGCACCGCGCGCGGGCCGAACAGCCCGCTGATGGCCTCCGCCTCCGCCGCGTCCAGATGCGGCACTCCGGCCGCGTCGGCGAAGACCACATCGATCCGGGAGGGGTCGAGGCCCGCGTCCGCGATGGCCAGTTCGGCGGCGCGGCGCAGCCCCGGCGGGCGCCCGGAGTCCGGCCGCGGATCGAAGGTCGCGGCGTATCCGGCGATGGTGGCGTATCCGCGGGCGCCCCGGGCCCGGGCCGCGTCGGCGGCCTCCAGGATGAGGATCGCCCCGCCCTCGCCGGGCACATACCCCCGCGCCTCCGCGTCGAAGGGCAGGTAGGCGCGCCGGGGGTCGGTGGCCCGGCTGATCCGGCCGCTGGAGACGTGCGAGGCCCAGCCCCACGGGTCCAGCGCGGAGTCCACCCCGCCGGAGACCACCAGCGGCGTGCCGAGGCGCACCGTGCGCCGGGCCGCGCCGAGCGCGTCGAGCCCGCCGGCCTGCTCGCCCACCAGCACGCACCCCGGGCCGCGCAGGCCGTGCCGGATGGAGATCTGGCCGGTGTTGACCGCGTAGAACCAGGCGAAGGACTCGTAGACGCTGACCGACTTCGGCCCTTCGGTCCACAGCTTGCGGAACTCCCGGTGCGTGAACTCGAATCCCCCGGTGGCGTTCGAGGTCACCACGCCCATGTCGTACTCCGGCAGCCCGGCCGGGTCCACCCGGGCGTCCTCGAGCGCCGCCGCGGCGGCGGCCAGGGCGTACCGGGTCGAAATGTCCGTCTGCGGCATCAGCCGTTTGGGGATGTGGTCCAGGGGGTCGAAGCCGGGTATCTGCCCGGCGAGGCGGGAGGGGGACGACGCGGCGTCGAAGCGGGTGAGCTCGGCGATGCCGCCGCGGCCCTTGAGGGTGGAGGTCCAGAACTCCTCGGTGCTCAGGCCGTTGGGCGCCATGACGCCGATGCCGGTCACCACCACGTTGTCGGTCAACGCTCGGCTCCTTCCGGGCGGCGCAGGACCATCGCGCTCTGGAATCCTCCGAAGCCGCTGCCCACGCTCAGTACGGTGTCCACCCGCTGCTCCCGCGCGGTCAGCGGTACGTAGTCCAGGTCGCACTCGGGGTCCGGCTCGCGCAGATTCGCGGTCGGCGGGACGACCCCCTGGTCGATGGCGAGGGCGCAGGCGGCGATCTCGATGGAGCCGATGGCGCCCAGCGAGTGGCCCACCATCGACTTGATGGAGCTGATCGGCACCCGGTGGGCGTGCTCGCCGAGGCTGCGCTTGAACGCGGCGGTCTCGTGCCGGTCGTTCTGCTTGGTCCCCGAGCCGTGCGCGTTGACGTAGTCGATCGCGTCGGCGGCGGTCCGGGACTCGGCGAGGGCCACGCGGATCGCCTCGGCCATCTCCCGGCCGTCGGGCTTCAGACCCGTCATGTGGTAGGCGTTGAGCCGGGTCGCGTACCCGGAGATCTCCGCGTAGACGTGGGCGCCGCGGCGGCGGGCGCTCTGCAGTTCCTCCAGGACGAGGATCGCGCTGCCCTCGGCGAGGACGAATCCGTTGCGGGACCGGTCGAACGGCCGGGAGGCCCGCTCCGGCTCGTCGTTGCGGGGGGTGGTCGCCTTGATCGCGTCGAAGCAGGCCACGACGATCGGTGTGATCGGGGTGTCCGAGGCACCGGCGATCATGATGTCGGTGGTGCCCTCCCGGATCAGCCGGCAGGCGTGGGCGATCGCGTCCAGGCCCGAGGTGCAGCCGTCCGACACCATCGTCACGGGCCCTTCGGCCCCGACGGTCCAGGCGACCTCGCCGGCGGACACGGCGGGCGTCAGGTAGTCGAACATGTGCGGGGACAGATAGTCGTAGTCGACCAGCCAGTTGCGGCCGCTGTCGGAGAGCGCCAGATACTCGTTCTCCAGGCTGGTCGCTGCGGCGACGGCGCTGCCCAGGCTCACCCCGATGGTGTGCGGGTCCGCGTCGGCGAACTCCAGCCCGCTGTCGGCCACGGCCTCCCGGGCGCTGGCGACGGCCAGTTGCGCGGCCCGGTCCATGCGCCGGATCTGCTGGGGCGTGAGCCCTTCGCGTACGGGGTCGAAATCGCACTCGCCCGCGATCTGCGACCGGAACGGGCCGGGGTCGAAGAACGTGATCCGGCGGGTCGCGGTCCGCCCGGAGGTCAGCAGATCCCAGAACTCCTTTCTGCCGGCCCCGCCCGGAGCCCGTACGCCAATACCGGTGATCGCCACACGGCGCGTCATCGGAATACACCTGCCTCTCAACTCGTGTGCCGGCCGGCGCCGCCGGTGGGGCGCGCTCAGACGACGCTGACGACCTCGTCGAACTCCAGCCGGGGCAGCCGGGGAAACCAGGCGTCCGGGCCGGGCCTGCCGATGTTGACCACGGCCAGGACCTCGTGGCGGCCGTCGCCGAAGAACTCCTTCGTCACGCCGGCCACGTCGAACCCGGCGATCGGCCCGGCCGCGAGGCCGGCGGCCCGCACGCCGAGGATGAAGTAGCCGACCTGCAGCGCCGCGTTGAACACCGCCGATTCGCGGCGCACCCCGGAATCGGCGTACAGCTCCGCGGCCCCCGGCGCGTGCGGGAAAAGGCGCGGCAGCCGACGGTGGAATTCCAGGTCCGCGGCGAGCAGCGCGACCAGGGGCGCCGAGGCGACCTTGGCGCGGTTGCCGCCGTACATCCGTCGCTCCAGGGCCGCGCGGGCCGATGGGGAACGGGCCAGGACGACGCGCAGCGGCTGCTGGTTCATCGAGGTCGGCGCGTACTTCACCAGGTCGTGGATCGCCCGCACCTGGTCGTCGCTCACCGGCTCCGGGGCGAAGGTGTTGGGGGTGCGCGCGGTCCGGAACAGCAGGTCCTGCGCGGTCGGGCTCAGGGCGAGCCCTCGGGCCCCGGGCGGTTCGGGGCGAGGGCCGGGTGGTTCGGCGCGGGGCTGGAACGGTTCGGCGCGGGGGCCGGGCGGTTCGGCGCGGGGGCCGGGCTCGCGTCGCGTGCCGGCCGCGGAGTGGATGGCCATGCCTCCCCCAGGGATCAGGTGTGAGCGTCCGTGTCCTCGTCGATGGCCACCACCCGGGTCCAGCCGGCACCCGCGCCGGCCAGGGACACCGGGAAGCAGGAGACGGTGAACCCCGTCGGGCCCGGCAGCGCCGCCAGGTTGGCCAGCTTCTCCAGCTGCAGGTACTCCCGGGTGCGGCCGTAGACGTGGGCGGGCCACAGCAAGGACTTGTCACCGGTGCGGCGATAGTCCTCGATCATCCGGTGCATGGGGCGGTCCAGCCCCCACGCGTCGATGCCGATGACTTTCACGCCCCGCTCGACGAGGTACGCGGTGGCCTCACCGCTCAGGCCGGGATACGAGGTCAGGTACCGCGGTGTGCCCCACAGCGCGTCGGCGCCGGTCCACAGCAGGACGATGTCGCCCGGGGCCGGTTCGTGGCGGGCCGCGGCCAGCGCGGCGCGCACGTGGTCGACGGTGATCGCCTCGCCGGCCGGCACGGCCCGCACGTCCAGTCGTACGCCGGGGCCGTGGCACCACTCCAGCGGCACCTGATCGATGCTCTTGGCGGCCCGGCCGCCGCTGAGCGGCCCGTAGTGCAGGGGGGCGTCCATGTGCGTGCCGGTGTGGGTGGTCAGCGTGACCGTCTCGTTGGAGATGGCCATCCCGTCGGGGAAGTCCTCGGGCAGCAGGCCCAGGACGGTCGCGCCGGTCCGGTGGTCGAGAAGGTCCACCGTGACCCGCGTCGCCTCGCTCGGGGTGTCCCGGGTCGCCACGCTCAGGTCGATGAACCGCTTCGCGAGCCGCTTCACGAGGCCCGCGCCGCCGCGGCCCGGCGCTCCGCCTCCTCCTTGACCGCGCCGAGGTCGGCGACGCTGTTGCGCTCCACGGCGCCCTGCAGCAGCTCATCGGCCTCCGCGTAGCTGAACTTGCCCGCGACCTTGCCGTCGACGGGCTCGCGCGGCCGGAAGTCGTGGGTGAGGACGAGCTGGGTGGTGCCCTCGTCGATGGGCAGGGCGCGCCAGTCGCCGCCCATGTGCCCGATGAGCGGGGCGTGCTCCAGCTGGAGGTAGCGGATGACGCGCCGCTCGTGGTCGATGTCGCGCCGGGACACCCAGGACTGGATCTGGCCGTTGACGTCGACCACGAGCCGCACGGTCTGGTGCCGCGGGCTCTCCTCCAGAATCTTGGCCTCCTGCGTGGGCGGGAAGATCCTGGCGTAGCCCTCGACGTCGACGAGGACCTCCCACACCAGGTCGACAGGCGCCTGGACGGTCACGGTGTGCTCGGTGTGGCGCAGCACGGGCGGCCCGGTGAGCGTCAGCTCCTCGTGGTTGGCGTAGGCCGCCTGGTAGGTGACCTTCGACCGCCAGCGGTCGATGAACGCGTGCACGTGCGGGAGTTCGGAGAACTGCCGCATGGACTCCAGGTCCGGGCAGCCGTACTGGGCGATGTGGGTGCCCGTCATCCCCCGGGACTTCTCGTCCACCGGCAGCCACAGGTGCGGCTTGTGGTCGAAGCTGTGCACCAGCCCGGAACCGAGCGTCAGCTCGCGCAGTTCCGTGAAGAACTGCCGCTGGTCCGCCTCGGACACGGAGTCGGAGAACTGATAGACGAGCGTATGGATGATCATCGGCCCACCTCTGAACGACGGAAGTCGAGGAGTCCTTCGCGAACTCGACCCCCAGCCTGGAAGCGCGGCCTCAAGCGCCCCTCAAGGAGTTCTCAGGGGAATCCGCCCGCCGGTGAGGCGGCGCCCCTCAGCGCAGCAGGGAGAACACGGCGCCGGCGACCGCCGAGCCGAGCAGGGTGCCGACGACGACCTGGGCGAGGGTGTGGTCCCGCAGCTCGACCCGCGACCAGCCGACCAGCGCGACCAGACAGAAGGCGGGAAGGACCCAGGGGCCGTAGGCGAGGGCGAGCATCACGACGGCGCCGGCGGAGACGGCGGTGTGCACGGACACCTTCCAGGCGAAGGTGATGGCGAGTATCGCGACGAGGGTGACGAGCATGGCGACGACCAGCGCGGTCATCTCGCTCGGCGCACCGAGCAGCACCATGAGCGCGATGCCGGCGGCGACGGACGCCATGATGCCGGGAATGACGACGAGGCGGTCCTGACGGCGCCGGACGTGGCGGTCGCCCCAGTGGCCGCGCTTCTGGCCCCAGGTGATGAACAGAACCGGGATCACCGCGGAGAACAGGGCGGCGACCAGGCCCCAGCCGACCCCGGCGAGCCGGTCGGCGTGCCAGCCCATCAGCACCGTGACGGCGATGATCCAGGTCCTGGGCTCAAGACCGTCGGTGAGCGAACGGGCCAGGCGCGATTCTCCAACCGCGCCGGCGGAGACGGGGGCGGGGGCGGGGGTCATGCGTTTCCTTTGCGCCTTTCGGCGGATTATGTGACGACAGCGGCATCCGTGGGCAAGCGTACGGGTCGGTCGGTTTCACCCCAGGGGCAGGGCGGGGACGGTGAGGGCGACCCGTTCCACCCGGCGCCAGCCGACACCGTCCGGCACCATCTGGCGCCGGGTGATGCCACGTGGTGCCGCGATTGCGCCATGTGGCGCCATTGCGGGTTGCGATGGCGCCATCGTGGTGCCACAATAGAGCCATGGACCTGACGCCCTACGTTGATCACCTCCGCCAGGAGCTCGCCGTCGCCGCGGAGGCGGGTGGGGAAGAGGCCCGTGCCCTGGCCGAGCGGCTGACCGCTCCGCTGGAGTCCGCCGCCCGACTGACCCTCCTGAACGCCCTGTCCGCCGCCTCGGACGAGATCACCCGGGAGCTGGCGCCCGGCTCGGTGGACGTACGGCTGCGGGGGCTCGACCCCGAGTTCGTGGTGACGGCGCCGCCCGCCCCGGAGGGGCCCGGCGAGGGTGCGCCCGAGGCGGCGGCGCCGCCGGTGGCGCCATCGATGGCGTCAGTGGCACCACTCGCCGGGGACGGCGACGAAGGCGCGACGGCCCGCATCAACTTCCGGCTCCCCGCACCCCTCAAGGCCCGCGTCGAGGACGCGGCCGGCCAGGAGGGACTGTCGGTCAACGCCTGGCTCGTACGGGCCGTGGCCACCGCCCTGGAGCCGGGCGCCGGGCCGGCCCGGTCGGCCGCTCGCGCCCCGCGTCGGGGCCAGGGCTTCCAGGGCTGGGTCCGTTAGCCGGAGCCCCTCGCTCCGCCATCCCGCACACCTCCCGGCCACCGCGCCACCACCGCCTCACCCGCGAAGAACACCGACCAGAGTCAAGAGGACGGGACAGCCATGCCTTTTTACGAGACCCCCGCACCCATCACCGCCGTCCTCGAGTTCGAGGTCGCCAAGGTGCGGCTCACCGCGAGCAAGCGCGCCGACACGGTCGTCGAGGTTCTGCCGAGCAACCCCGCCGAGGACGCCGACGTACGGGCCGCGCAGCAGACGACGGTCACCTACGCCAACGGCACGCTCGCCCTCAAGGGGCCCAAGAAGCGCGGCCTGTTCGGCCGGCACGGTTCGATCGACGTGACCGTCGAGCTCCCCGCCGGCTCGCACATTCGCAGCACCGCGCCCATGGGCGACTACATCGGCGAGGGCATCCTCGGCGACTGCCACATCAAGACCTCGTTCGGCGACATCCGGCTCGACGAGACGGCCGTCGCGAACCTGCGGACCGGCTTCGGCGACATCCGCGTCCACCGAGCCGTGGGCGACGCCGAGATCCACGGCTCGGGCCGGGTCGACATCGACGAGCTCGTGGGCGCCGCGACCGTCAAGAACGGCAACGGCGAGACCGCGATCGGCGAGATCACCGGCGCCCTCAAGGTCAACGCCTCCAACGGCCGCATCACCGTCGGCGTCGCGCACGCCTCCGTCCAGGCCAAGTCCGCCAATGGCGCGATCATCGTGCAGCAGGCGGCGCGCGGCGTGATCGACCTCCGGACCGCCGTCGGGGACCTGGAGGTCGGCGTGCGCGAGTCCACCGCCGCCTGGCTGGACGTCCACTCCAAGTTCGGCACGTTGCGCAACGCGCTCGGCGCCGCCGACGGCCCCGACGCCTCCGAGGAGACCGTCGAGATCCATGCCCGTACCGACGTCGGCGACATCGTGATCCGCCGCGCCTGACGCCTCCTCCCCTTCCCGACGACCCCAGCACCCCGACACACCGCAAGAGAGCAACACCCCATGCGTGACGCCGCACTCATGACAGGACCCGGGCGAGCCCCGCCGTGACGCCCCACGGGCGACCTGTCGTGCGCGCACGCCCCACGACAGACACAGGAGACCCGCCCGCATGACCGCGCCGCGCACCACGCCCACCGTCCCCGGCACCGCCGCCCCGCCCGCGATCTCCGCCCTGGGCCTGCGCAAGTCCTACGGCGAGAAGGTCGTCCTGGACGGCATCGACCTGCACATCCCCGAGGGGTCGATCTTCGCCCTGCTGGGCCCCAACGGCGCGGGCAAGACCACCACCGTGGAAATCCTCTCCACCCTCGTCGCGCCCGACGGCGGCACGGCCCACATCGCCGGCCACGACCTGGCGCACCGGCCCGACGGCGTGCGCGCCGCGATCGGCGTCACCGGCCAGTTCGCCGCCGTCGACAACCTGCTCACCGCCGAGGAGAACCTCCTCCTCATGGCCGACCTGCAGCACCTGCCCCGCCGCGAGGGCCGGCGCCGGGCCGCGGCGCTCCTGGAGCGCTTCGAGCTGACGGAGGCCGCCAGGAAGCCGGTGTCCACCTTCTCCGGCGGCATGCGCCGCAAGCTGGACCTGGCGATGACCCTGGTCGGCGACCCCCGCATCATCTTCCTCGACGAGCCGACCACCGGGCTGGACCCGCGCAGCCGCCGCACCATGTGGGAGATCATTCGCGCCCTCGTCGCCGACGACGGCGTCACCATCTTCCTCACCACCCAGTACCTCGAAGAGGCCGACCAACTCGCCGACCGCATCGCCGTCCTCGACGGCGGAAAGCTCGTCGCCGAAGGCACCGCGGACGAACTCAAGCGACTCATCCCCGGCGGCCACATCCGTGTCCAGTTCTCCGGCCAGGACCAACTGGACCTCGCCGCCCGGCACTTCGGCGCCGCCGCGTGCGACATCGACGCGCTGTCGCTGCGCATCCCCAGCGACGGCAGCATCCCGACCCTGCGGGCCGTGCTCGACATCCTCGACGACGCCCGGGTCGACGCCGAGTCGCTGACCGTGCACACCCCCGACCTCGACGACGTCTTCCTGGCCCTGACCGGCCGGCCCCACTCGCTGAAGGACTCCTCCCGATGAGCACCCTCTCGTACGCTGTCAGCGACTCGATGACGATGCTGCGGCGCAACCTCAAGCACGCGCTGCGCTACCCGGCCATGTCCCTCTCGACCGTCGTCATGCCGGTGATGATGCTCCTGCTGTTCAACTACGCGTTCGGCGGCGCGCTCGGCGCCGGCATCGGCCCGGGAACCGGCACCGCCGGGAGCGGGGGCGGCGCGTACATCGACTACGTCGCGCCCGGCATCATCCTGATGGCCGCGACCTCGGGCGCGGTGGCCACGGCGGTCGGCGTCTGCGTCGACATGACCGAGGGCATCGTCAACCGCTTCCGTACGATGTCGATCTCCCGCGCCGCGTTCCTCACCGGGCACGTCGTCGGCAGCGTCATCCAGACCCTGGCCGCCGTCGCCCTGGTGATCGGCGTCGCCCTCGCCATCGGCTACCGCCCCGACGCCACGCCCGTCGAGTGGCTCGCCGCGATCGGCCTGCTGACCCTGCTCACCCTGGCCCTGACCTGGCTGTCGGCCGGCATCGGCCTGGTGGCCAAGACCCCCGAGTCGGCCAGCAACACGCCCCTGCCGCTGACGTTCCTGCCCTTCCTGGGCAGCGCCATCGTGCCGACCGACTCGATGCCGACCGGGCTGCGCTGGTTCGCCGAGTACCAGCCCTTCACGCCCATCATCGAGACCCTGCGCGGCCTGCTGATGGGCACCGAGATCGGCAACAGCGCGTACATCGCGCTCGCCTGGTGCCTCGGCCTGACCCTCGTCGGCTACCTCTGGGCGCGCTCCGCCTTCGGCCGCACCGCCAACCGATAAGTCCGGACGTCTCTCTCCACGGAGGACACCATGCAGCACGAACCGACGCACGCCGCCCCCGTCACCCTTCCCACCGAGCGCACCGCCGGCTGCCCCTTCGATCCGCCCGCCGGACTCGCTCAGCTGCGCGAGGAGCGGCCGCTGGCCAGGATGGCGTACCCCGACGGGCACATCGGCTGGCTGGCCACCGGCCACTCCACCGTCCGCGCCATCATGGGTGACCCCCGCTTCAGCTCCCGCTACGAGCTGATGCACTACCCCCTTCCCGGCGGCCCCGAGGGCCCGCTGCCGCCCGCCCCGCCCGGCGACATGACCGGGATGGACGCGCCCGGGCACACCCGCTTACGGCGCCTGCTCATGGGCCGGTTCACCGTACGGCGGATGCGCGAACTCACCGAGCGCGTCACCGAGATCACCGCCGAGCACCTGGAGGCGCTGGAGCGCCGGGGGCCGGGCACCGACCTGGTCGAGGCGTACGCGCGGCCCATCCCCGCGCTGGTGATCTGCGAGCTGCTCGGGGTGCCGTACGCCGACCGCGGGCGCTTCCAGCGGTACGCCGACACGCTCATGACCATGGACGCGACGCCGGAGGACCGGTACGCGGCCATGACGGGTCTCCAGGAGTACATGGCGGAACTCGTCGCCGCCAAGCGGGCCGAGCCCTCCGACGACCTCCTCGGCGACCTGGCCCGCGACTCGGACCTCACCGACGAGGAGCTGGTCGGCCTCGGCGGGTTCCTGCTCGCCGCCGGGCTCGACACCACGGCCAACATGATCGCCCACGGCACCTTCGCCCTGCTGAGCAACCCGGCCCAGGCCGCGGCCCTGCGCGACGACCCGGACCTCGCGGCCGGGGCCGTCGAGGAGCTCATGCGCTATCTCACCGTCGCCCACACCACCGTGCGGACCGCGCTCGAGGACGTCGAGCTCGACGGACAGGTGATCAGGGCCGGCGAGAGCGTCACGATCTCCCTGGAGGCCGCCGACCGGGACCCGGCGCGGTTCCCCGACCCCGACGTCCTCGACCTGCGCCGCAAGGCCACGGGGCACCTCGGCTTCGGGCACGGCATCCACCAGTGCCTCGGCCAGCAGCTCGCGCGCGTCGAGCTCACCGTCGCCCTGCCGGCGCTGTTCACCCGGTTCCCCACGCTGCGGCTGGACATCCCGGCCGACGAGGTCCCGCTGCGGACCGACATGAACATCTACGGCGTGCACCGGCTGCCCGTCGCCTGGGACGAGGGCTGATCCCATGAACGGCCCCGTCACCGGCCCCGTCACCGTCCACGTCGACCGCGACCGCTGCCTCGGCGCCGGCATGTGCGCCCTGACCGCCCCCGCCGTCTTCGACCAGGACCAGGAGGAGGGCTTCGTCGTCCTCGTCGACGCCCGCCCGCCGCGGAAGCAGCACGCGGCGGTGCGCCTGGCCGCCGGCGTCTGCCCGGCCTCGGCCATCGCCGTCACGGAGCACGGCCCCTCCACGGTCGCGTGAACGCGCCTCGCGCCGCCGCGTAGAAGCGCCGCGCCGCCACATCGCGCAGACGCGCCCCGCCGCCGTCACGTACAGGCGCCCGGCCGTCACCCGTACAGGCCCCCGCACCGCCATCGCGTAGAGGGCGCCCTTCCCGCCGACGCGGGCAAGCGCCGCGCCGCCACATCGCGCAGACGCGCCCCGCCGCCATCAACGCGCCCCGCCACCTCTCGCGGAAGCGCCCTTCCGGCGCCGCGCGGAAACGCCCCGCCGCCGCCCGCGCGGCGCGCTCACCCCACCCGCTCCACCACGACACTCACCGACAGGATTTCTCCACCGTGGCCACCTTCCTCTCCACACTGGGCCGCTTCGCCTTCCGGCGGCGGGGCCTGGTCGTCCTGCTGTGGCTCCTCGCCCTCGTCGGCGCCGGCTTCGCCGCCTCCACGGCCGCCGCGCCGCCCGCCGACACCTTCTCGATGCCGGGCACGGAGTCGCAGAAGGCGTTCGACCTCCTCCAGCGGAAGTTCCCCGACGCCCGCGCGGACGGGGCCGCCGCCCGGGTCGTCATCCGCGCCCCCGGCACCGAGAAGATCACCTCCGCCGCCCGCAAGGCGCAGGTCGAGCGGCTCGTCGCCGACCTGACCAAGGCGCCCCAAGTCGCGGGCGTGGCCGATCCGTTCGCGCCGGACGCGAACGCCGTGAACGGCGACCGGACGACCGCGTACGCCTACGTCACGTACGCGGCGAAGGCCACCGAGCTGACCGACGCGGCGCACGACGGTCTCGAAGACGCGATGGAGCGGGCCCGGGGCGCGGGCCTCGCCGTCGAGGCGGGCGGCGACGCGGTCAGGATCGAGCAGACGATGAACGGTACGGGCGAGAAGCTCGGCATCCTCGTCTCCGCCGTCGTCCTGCTCCTCACCTTCGGCTCACTGATCGCCGCCGGCATGCCGCTGCTGACGGCCCTGATCGGCGTCGGCATCGGGATCAGCGCCATCACGGCGCTGGGCAGCGTCCTCGGCCTGTCGTCCACCACCTCGACGCTCGCCATGATGATCGGCCTCGCGGTCGCCATCGACTACGCGCTGTTCATCGTCTCCCGCTATCGCTCCGAGATCGCCGAGGGGCGCGAGCGCGCGGAGGCCGCCGCCCGGGCCGTGGGCACCGCCGGCTCGGCCGTCGTCTTCGCCGGGCTCACCGTGATCATCGCCCTGGCCGGGCTCGCGGTCGTCGACGTGCCGATGCTCACCAAGATGGGCCTGACCGCGGCCGGCACGGTCGCCGTCGCCGTGCTCGTCGCCATCACGCTCGTGCCCGCGCTGCTCGGCTTCGCCCCCGTCAGGGTGCTCGCCCGCCGGGACCGCAAGCAGTACACCGGCAAGCCGCTGTCACAGCGTCAGCAGCGGAAGGCCGCCAAGCGGGCGGCCCGCCGCAAGCCCAACCTCGGCGCGCGCTGGGCGAGCCTCGTGCTGCGCCACCCCGTCGCCGTCCTGCTGCTCGGCGTGCTGGGACTCGGCGCCGTCGCCGTGCCCGCGGCGAGCCTCGAACTGGGCCTGCCGGGCGAGGGGACCATGGCCCCGGACACCACCCAGCGCAAGGCGTACGACCTGCTGTCGGACTCCTTCGGCCCCGGCTTCAACGGGCCCCTGACGGTCACCGTCCAGGCCCCGGACGCGAAGGCCGCGGCCACGGCGGTCGGCAAGGAGCTCGCCGGGCGCGCTGGGGTCGCCTCCGTGTCCCCCGCCGCGCCCAACCGGGCGGGCGACACCGCGATCGTCAACGTGGTCCCCACGACCGGGCCGACCGACGAGCAGACCGAGGACCTGGTCCGCTCCCTGCGCGCCCTCGCGCCCCGCCTGGAGTCCGAGTCCGGCGCCACCGACATACTGATCACCGGCCAGACGGCCCTGTTCATCGACTTCTCGCAGACCCTGGACGACGCCCTCGTGCCCTATCTGGCCCTGGTGGTCGGCCTGGCGTTCCTGCTCCTCATGCTGGTCTTCCGGTCCCTGCTCGTCCCGCTGAAGGCGGCCCTCGGGTTCCTCCTGTCGGTGGCCGCCGCCCTGGGCGCCGTCGTCGCGGTCTTCCAGTGGGGCTGGCTCGCGGACCTCCTCGGCATCGAGCAGCCGGGCCCGGTGATGAGCACGATGCCGATCTTCATGATCGGCGTGGTCTTCGGCCTCGCGATGGACTACGAGGTCTTCCTGGTCTCCCGGATGCGCGAGGCGTACGTGCACGGGGCGCGCCCCGGCGAGGCGGTCGTCACCGGCTTCCGGTACGGCGGCCGCGTGGTCGGCGCCGCCGCGATCATCATGATCAGCGTCTTCTCCGGCTTCATCATGGAGGACAACGACTTCGTCAAGATGATCGGCTTCGGCCTGGCGACGGCCGTCCTCTTCGACGCGTTCGTGGTCCGCATGGCGATCGTCCCCGCCCTGTTCGCCCTCCTCGGCGAGTCCGCGTGGTGGCTGCCCAAGTGGCTGGACCGCCTGCTGCCGAACATCGATGTCGAGGGCGAGAAGCTGGGGAGGCGGGAGGGGGCGCCCGCCACGCGCCTCACCCGGGAGAAGCAGCTCGTGGGCTGACCGCCCCGCACGACTCCCCACACCCCGAGGGCCCGGCGGTTCCCCGCCGGGCCCTCGACGTCGTGTCACACCGCAATGGCGCGCGGTGATCCCAGCAAGAAGTGCACCAGACGCTGTCAACAGTGGTCAGGTTCAGCCTCTGGCACTCAAACGAGGGAACAACGATTCTGATCAGCGCCGGTCGTTGGGACGCCCTATGCAGGCGGCGCCTCGCTCTTGGAACGGATCACGTGCTCCCCTCCTCCTGATGTCCCGG
This sequence comes from Streptomyces sp. URMC 123, assembly GCF_051386515.1. Lineage (NCBI taxonomy): Bacteria > Bacillati > Actinomycetota > Actinomycetes > Kitasatosporales > Streptomycetaceae > Streptomyces > Streptomyces sp. URMC 123. Next base: position 23,685 of record NZ_JBPQTV010000006.1, read on the forward strand.
CCACCGGAAGCACGTACTCACCGGCGAGGCGCGCCAGGTGCAGCGGGAGAGGCCGGGCGAGCGGCGGGTAGTCGTCGTGGTAGCGCAGCTGGTGTGTGAGCGTCGCCCACTCCGCCGGCCGGTCAGGCAGGTGCCCTTCACGCCCCGAGTCCGCCAGCGCCTTCTCCGACAGGCAGCCGAGCACGGTGATCTCCAGCTGCCCGGGGTTCCAGGCAGTCTTCCCGGGTGCTGTCCGGCCCTGTGCCGTGGGCGCCAGCTTCATGAGTCCCTTCGGCAGTTTCGCCACCGTGTGCGGCTTCGAGGCTGTACTCGCGAAGACGCGGCTCTCCGCCTCCGCCGTCCCCCACACACCCTCGGCGAAGCCAACCCTGCCCTTGGCGTCGTGGGCGTACCACTCCGCCACTTCCTCTCGCGCGTTGGCATCCCGTACGAGCACCACCCGTAGGTCATCGCCGTAGAGCGTGTGGCGCTGGGCGGGTTCGCTGCCGAAGCCGAGCATGTCGCGGTCCAGTTCGCCGTTGCACAGGCCGGGCCAGCACTGGCGCAGATTGCCAGCATCCGCCAGCAGGAGCGTCGGGCGGTCACGGAGCTGGAAGAGCAGCGCGCGAATCTGCCGCTCGGTCTCCCGCTGCCTGCGCTGCTCCACGCCCCGGCGGGTAGCGGGCCGGAGCCCTCCTCCCCGATCGGCCGCACCATCGCCAGAGCCTCCCGTATCAGCCTCCTCCCTCGCCCCCCGCCACGGGTTCCACTGCTTGGGAGAGCAGCAGCAAGAGCTTCGGGTACGGCACCCATTCGGCGCGCTCGGCATCCCACCCCTCGATGACGCCCGGTCCGTCCCCAGGGCGGACCCGCACCGCAACCAGCCGGCGGACGGGGCACCGCGTGGGCCCCTTCCTGGTGTGGCGTACGAGCCAGAGCGCCACGTACTGGAGGTCGCCGGGAATTCCGGCTCCCACCCGGTGGGCGGGCGGACTGATCGCGCCGAGCTGTCGGAAGGCATCCAGCCACGTCCACCTGGCCCGGTGCTCCAGGCCACTGTCAGTGTCGTCGGGCAGGTTGACGAACTGGCTCAGCCGGCCCTGCCGCGCCCAGGCGATGCGCAGCGCGTGCTTGGGGTCTGAGTCGGGGACCGCGGCGAAGCGCTCCTTCCCGGCGATCTCCGCAATCACGACTCCGGCCCCGTCGGGTCGCGGGACCACCCGGTCCACCACGAGCCGGCAGCGCCCTTCGATGGCTTCGGCCAGCCGGACGGCCCTGGGGCTCCTGCGCTCCCGTGAGACCGGCAGGGCGTCGGCCAGCGGCCCCGCGGGCCGGGCTCGTACGCGGATCTCGACCCCCTCGCCCCGCCACCGCCAGGTGTCGTCCTCGGCCGGCCCCACTCTCTCCCCGGGAGGGCAGCCGATGAGCTTCGGCAGTTCCGCAAGCAGTGCGGCCCGGGTTTCCGGGGACTGCCAGAAAACGTCGATCTCCAGGGGACGGCCGTTCAGTGCGCGCACCAGCGCCGCCCGCCGCTGCAAGGCCAGCTGCGCGTCCCGAACGCCCGGATCGCGTCCGGCACCTGAACGGGGCAGCAGCGAGGGGGTGTTCCTCCGGGTCACGCGTGTGAGATCAGGGACCCGGGTCAGCATGGGGCGCAACCCTTCCTCGACCCAGGCGTCCAGATTCGCCCGCTCCCGAGGCATCAGCCCCGGTCCGACTTCGTGTGGGCCGATCGCCGGATGGTAAACGATGCCGGCGGCCACATCCCCGGACCCATTGATCCAGTGTTCCGGGTGAGAAAAGAGCGCCTCGGGGAGCGGGTAGTTGCGGACGATGTCCAGCTCGGGCACCAGCGGTGCGGGGCTGTGGTGGCGCCAGGCCAGTTTCTTCAGCCGCCAGTCGAAGCCGAGGGTGTTCACCATCAGCCGGTGGCCCCGGTCCGGCCCTCCCGGCCATGGCAGCGGGGCATCGAGCAGGACGGTCGTGCCGCCGAGCTGGTGGGGGCGTACGTCGAGCCGGGTGGCCCACCGGCGTACCTGAGTGGACACATGGACCCGAAACCGTATGGCAAACGGCACGGTGTGGACGGTGATGTTGAGGCAGGCCGAGTAGTACCAAGTTTGCCCGCGTCGCTCATATCGCTGCGGCGGCCAGGAGACGAGTCGCGCACCGTTGCCCGAGCTCTCGACGCGGAAGTGGAGTGTGGTGCCCCCAGTTCGGAACGCCCGGGCGGCCAGGCGGAAGGCGACCCACTCGGGTAGCAGGCTGTAGAGCCGCGCGGCGGGTTCGGCGGTTCCGCCCGCCGAGGTCACGGTCTCGGCGAGGTCGACCGATTCGGCCTCCCAACGTGGTAGATGGACGGCCTCGGCCGGGTCGTCGGAGCAGAGCCTCTCCTCCAGATCGGCGTCTTCGGTGTCGTCTTCCTCCCGGTACATGCCCGCCGCCCAGGCGCCGATCACCGGGACAAGCACCTCCGGCGGGACGGCTTCCCGCGCATAGAGCCATGGCAGGCGACCGTCTGTTCCGGCGTTGCGGCCGGTCGCGATGACACCGGGCGCCATCGCCTGGAGCAGGGAGTTGAGCCTACGTACGGGAAGCCGGTCGGGGCTAACGGAGCCCTTGTCTGCCTCGGCGTGCATCCTGGTGAGCTCGGTGTGCAACTCCTCGCCGAGCCGCAGCACCCTCATCTCCTCCTGCCACGGTCCATGGAGCGGGTCGGGTTCGTAGGCCGCGACGCGAATGGTGTGATACACGAGATTGCCTCCTTACAGTTGGAGTCCAGCGCTTACGGGTGGGGGGATGCAGGGACGAGCAGGCGGGTGAGCATGCGCCGAAGCGGTTCGTACAGGGCGCGGGCGATGAACTGCTCCTCCGCGCTCTTCGTGCCGCCTTCGAAGTACGGGTCCAGCACGTCGAGCACGCTGTGCAGCAGGCTGGACTCAGGGGTGTCGGTTCGCGGTGGTACGGCCCCACGGTTGGGGGCGAAGGCGGCATCGACGAAGACAACCCGGGCCGGTACACCGCCGCGCACCAGCCGCCCGATCACCTGCCACATCAGGACCAGCATGTCCCACGTGACCTGCTCCCGGACCTCGTCGTCGAGGCGGCTCCACGCCATCGAGCGGGCAAGCACCTGGTACCAGCGCGAACGGGCGAGGCGGCGGACCTCGTCGGCACCTTCCTCGACCGTGGCCTGTCCCCGTACCCAGGTGTCGAAGTCACCGCTGGTGACGGCGCGGACGATCCAGTCGTTGACGGCGTGGACGGCCAGGGACAGGTCCTCGGGATGCGGATTGGGCCGTGCCAGGAAGTAGACCGTGCCGATGGCCGCCTCGTCGTCGTCGTTGAGGATGTTGTGGCCCCGCTCCACGGCCAGTAGGGGGGCCACGAGGACATTCGCGTCGAGGTCCTTCAGGTACTCGACGTCGCCCCGGCGCAGTGACCGGGCGCGATAGGCGGACGGCGCCTCGTCTTCCGGGGCGATCTCCTCGTCGTCCGAGACCAGGCACAGCACGCTGTCGCGCCAGCGGGAGTTAAGGTTGTGCAGGGTGTCGGCCACGATGCGCGCCTCGGCGTAACTGCCGACCAGCAGGAGAATCTGGGCGCGCCCCGGGGGTAGGGACAGCAACTCGCGCTCCAGCGGGCCCCCTTCAAGAGCTTCGTACTCGCCTGCTCCGAGGTGGGTGGCGATGCGGCGCAGCTTTTCGGGGCGGTCGTCCGGGTGGGCCCCCGACAGGCGCAGCTTTTCGTCCCCGTCGTCGATGAACTCGAATCGCATCAGGCTCTCGTCCGCGATGCGTTCGGTCACCTCGGTCGGCGGCTCAATGATCACACCAACCGGGACGCAGACGTGGTAGCGGCTGGACGCCCCCGCCCAGCTGCTGCCGGACATGAGTAGAAGATGGGCGCCGGGCCTGCCATCGACGGAGGCAAGGTGGGGCATGGCGCGCAGCAGCTCACGCCCGACGCCGCTGCATCGAAAGAAGGTCAATTCGCCGCTGCGGATTCCACCCTCGTCTTCGCCCGCGACCCGGAACTGGAAGCCGAGTACGTTGCCCATCGGGGCCTCGGGCACCATCGGGCCGTAGTCGAGCGGCCGACGGTACATCGTGTTGTAGCCCAAACTGAGGGCCGCCTCGACACGGGGCCACATAGCGTTGATCATGGCGAGCCGGGGTTCCAGGGCGCTCAACAGCAGCGCGAACTCGAAGCGCTCGGCAAGTTTCTGCCGCCACTGCTCGGGGGTCTGGGGTGGCGGCTTGGGCTTCCGGCGGCGCCCGCGCTTCTTCTGCCGTTCCTCCTCCTCGCGCCGCCACTCTTCGTATTCCTCCTTGTACTTCTGCTTCCGGGCAGCCATGTACTCCGGGTCGATGTGAAATACCTCGTCCATGACCTCGGTCAGGTGGCGCCGGGTGTTCTCCGGGTTACCGGTGTGGAGCAGCTCATTGAGAAGGGCGGTCAGCCGGCTGAAGTCTTCCTGCGTCCTGCGGCGGCGGTCGCCGAAGGGGTTGTCTCGAAAGGCGTCGAGAAGCTTTCCGAGGGCCTCTCTGGGCGCGTGGTCTTGGTGCTCCGGCCCACTGCCGTCGGGGAGTGCGTAGCGTTCGTCGAGCAGTCCCAGCTGGAGCGTCCAGGCGCTGAAGTAACCCGTCCGTACCCAGTTGCGCAACTCGTACCCGGCGACGAGCATCGCGTACAGTCGGTCGGTGGCCGCTGCGGCTGTGTTGAGGGCGGCGGCGAAGGTCTCCACGTCCCGTTCGGAGAGCTGGGTGCGCCCGCTCGCCGCGAGTTCCCGGATCTTGTGCCGACTCAGCTGGTCGATGAGGCCCTTGTCCTCTTCGCTGGCGAGGACGACGGCGGGTGCGAAGGTCTGGTCGAGCTGCATCTGTACACGGTCGGCCTCGTCGACGATCACGAGGTCGCTGCGGCCGCACGCGAGTTCGAGGTAGCGGATGCGCTCACCGTTCTGGGGGCGGGGCGTCGAGCCGTCGATCAGTCCGGCCGGCGTGGCCACCCAGATCAGGCTGCCGACCAGGGCGCGAGCTCCGTGGTGCCGGGGGCAGGCGGACCAATACGGGCAGCTCGTCGCCCCCTTCTGCCACTCGGAGGCCCGTCCGCCGCCCTTGTCGCGCCGCGGGTCCGATGGTGGCTGGAGCCGGGAGCAGGGCGCCTCGCCGAAGGCGAGCGGCTCGGTGGACGACGTGGCGCCCTGGCGCCTGACGTTGAGCACGCAGGAGGTTCCGAGGTAGGCGAAACCGGGGTCGTCATGGGCAAGCAGCCGGTGCTCGCCCCGGCCCGCCAGCCGGCGGTGCAGCCGCTGGGCGTGCCGCTCCCGGCCGGAGGAGCCGAGCACGGGTGCGGCGGCGCCGCCGGTATAGAGGTTGTAGAGCTGGACGAGCTTCAGCACCTCCGCGACTTCAGTGACCACGATGGTGGTGCGCTTGCCGAGTTTGGCGAGATGGACGGCGACGATGTCGCGCAGCGTGCTCTTGCCCGCGCCGACGATGCCGAGCAGGTGCTGGGTGCCGTCGACCGTGAACGTGAAGTCCTTTTCCCGGCTGGCCTTGTGGAACGTACCGTTCTCCTTGGTGGACAGGTCAAAGGCCCGCAGCCGGTCCAGCCAGCGCGGCGCCCTTCCCTCGCCGACGCGGGCGTGCGTGGCGTCCATCTCCGCCGCTGTGCGCTCCAGGCTCCTCCTTGTAAAGACCAGGGGCTCTCCGCCGCCGGCCGGCCCCAGGTCCATGTCGTGGGCGACGAGGGGGGTGTGAGGGACGGGCGGCAGGTCGACGACGGCCATGGTGCGGCTGACGGGGAAGGCATGCGGGCCCTGGCCCGCGACAGGCATGCGTTGGCCCGCGAGCGGCGGGGCGACACGAAGCAGTTGCTCGTAGACGGAAAAGCGGTCGCCCGCGACGGAGAGTTCGCGGCGGGTGGCGGGTGACTCGGTGTCCGGTACGTCGTAGCCGCGCACCCTGGGAGCGAACGTCTGGTAGATCTCCAGCGCCTCGCGCCAGGTACGGCTCCTGCGCAGCGTCCACAGCGAGTACCTGGCGACACGAAGCGTCTGCGCGGTCTCCGGTGGCAGCGGCGCTCCGTACGCCTCGGCGAACCCGTACCCACTGAACAGCACCCAGGCGCTGCTCGCGGGGCTGCCCGGCATTAGCTTCTGCTGGAGGTACAGGCCGAGTTCCACCTGGCAGAGGGCTTCCAGGGCGGGCTTGGGGACGGACGACCCCACGAACGCCTTGAGTGTGCGTAGTACGTCGGTCAGGGGCGGTGTGATGCTACGCATCATCCTTCTCCTCTCTCCGGGGGCCGTCCCAGGTCGGGCACGAGGTCCACGGGTGTGGTGAGCACCAGTCGGGCCCGCGGGAGCGCGGGAAGGGCGTCGGTGAAGGCCTCCCGGTAACCGTCCCGTCCGGCAAGCGAGGCCGGTACCACAACGAGGGTGCGGTCCGCGAAGGGCGCGCTGTCGGCGAGATGTGCGGCAAGAAGGGCCGGCTGCAGGCGGTCGTACACCTGCATGTCAACGATCCCGGGACCGGCGTCCTTCAACCGGTAGGCGGACAGAGGCCCTGGCAGGGCCTCGTGGTCGATTCCGGCGCGATCCAGGGCGTCCCGGGCAGCCTCTTCGGTCCGGTGCGGCAGTGCGAGGAACATCCGCAACGAACGCCGCAGAATCCACGCCTGGTCCGGCTCGCGGATTAGTTCCAGGGGATCGTCGCGCGGGCATTCCTCCCCCTCGCACCAGATGTCCGCGTCGGTGGCGGACGGCCCGGGTACGGGCACAGCCCCGTTCCGGGACAGCGCAGGAAGCCCGCACGAGGGGCAGCGCAGGAAGACGTCGTCGACAAGCAGGGATTCGGGCAACGGCCCGTAGAGGTCCTTGACCCGGCTCCAGACGGCCTTGCTCCAGCCGGGCCCGAAGCGGTCCCGCTGGTGGACCACCGGGTGGTTGGCCAGGAATCTCCGGCATTGCCGGTACCGCTCACCCGTTGCGCACCGCGCTTCCAGGTCGTCCAGAAGCGCGCGGGCGTTTGCCGCCGCTCCCCCGTCCGGCGCGTGGGAGGCGACTTCGAGGCACGACCGGGTCGGCATTCGGCCAACCGGGTGCACCAGCGTCGTATCCGGGGTGACCAGGGAGGCTGGAACCGCGAAGAGCGGATCGCCAGCCGGCCTCGTCCGGCACCACTCCCACAGCTCTGGAAGGCTTCTCGGCGGTGTCTCCCCGACATCGAGGCAGTGCATGACCGTGCGGTCCAGCGCACGCTGGGCGATACTGGGGTAGGGCAGGGCGAACGAGCGGAGTTCCTGCACCTCGGCGAGGGCCGCCACCATGCGGGCGAGCTCGCCGAAGAGTGCTCTGCCCACGCCGTCGGACGCCTCCCCGGGGCCCGGCCGGCCGGCCCGGCGGGCTGCCCCCGCCCTCATGCCGCGGCCTCGGTGGCGCGCGACGCCGAGCACCAGCGGACCACTTCGCACCGCTCACAGGAGCGTCCGGGCACGGCCGCGTAGCGATCGTCCCCGTGCCAGTCGGCCACCATCGCCCGCAGGACTTCCTCCGCCGCGGTCCGGTTGGCTGAGGAGAAGGGATCGATGATTTCCAGGTCGGCACCGCCGGGGCGCAGCACCTCCAGCTCGACCCGGGCACGTGACGGAGCTCCGCCCAGGTCACCGCGGGCGATCAGCACGACCGCCAGGGCCAGTTGGGGGTACAGCTCCATCAGGGGGCGATTGGATGGCCGGTCGGTGACAGAGGTCTTGGTCTCGCGCCATACCCAAGAGTCGGCGTCCCGGTAGAGCAGGTCGGGTGCGGCGATCACCACCACGTCGGCGGCGGTGTCGTGCCGCACCACCCGGGGTTCGGTCCGCACGTCCGTCCCGTCCCGGACGCATCGCAGCGGGCAGACCGCGGCGTGCCGCCGCAACAGGAGGGCACCTAGCGTGCGTTCGTGGTCGGGCAGGTCGAATCCGTCCGGCACCCACTCCTCGGGGACCTCGACCGTGCACGGTCGTGGCGATCCGTGGCCGTGCCGGTCGGCAAGGTAGGCGTGCAAGGCCCGGCCACGCTCGGCCGTCACCTCGCGCTCAACGGAGTCCGCCGTGGGTAGGTGTAACCGGCGCATGTGGTCGCGGGCCGGGCAGGCCCGGTAGTTGCGTCCGTTGGTCACCGACCAGGTCCGGCGGGGCCGGTCCGGCGCCTCGATGCCCAGCAGTCCGGGCGCCGCGCGCAGGGCCGGGCAGACCGGCAGGTAGGGGCATCCGCCGCAGGCGGACCCCGGGCGGTAGTCCCGTCCGTCCAGTACGCCGGCCAGGGCGTCGGGGCCGTGCTCGCGGTACCGGGCGAGCGCCTGCGCCCGGTTACCGGCGAAGAGCTCCCGCGTACGGCCGTCGAACAGCGCGAACTCCACGATCCGTACATGCTCCGGCGGAGGCCCGGGGGTGCCCTCGGCCAACACCAGGGCGACGGCGGCGGTGAACCCGTGGGGCGGCAGGTCCCGGTTCAGGCGGTGCACGGGCAGACGGATTTCACGGTAGGCACCATCGGCGGAGGCCAGGCAGCGGCCCCACACGGTGAAGCGGTACTCCTGGGCATTCCGCGGGTCGGGGCCGGACGGCCGGTAGCGGTACGTCCACGGCTCGGGGACCTCGTTCAGGGGGCGTTCCGGGTTGGCGGGGAAGGCCGCCTCGTACATCTTCACGCCATGGTCCGACCAGGTCCTCAGGCCGTCGTGCAGGGGCGCGGTACGTGTCCGGGGCGGGCTGCCGGAAGGCCGGAAGCGGGCGTCGCAGGCGGCCATGAAGGGGCCAAGAGCGAAGTGTTCCAACCGCTCGCGGCGGCGCGGTACGGGTGCGGCGGTGTGGTAGCCGCGGGACTTGAGGGCGTCGGCGGCGGGGCATCGGAACTCTCCTCCCTTGAACATTCCAGCGGATACCGTGATGACTTCGGAGGTGCGGGTCACCCCGTCGGGTGGCAGCCATGACTGTGACATTTCCTGCTCCGTTTCTGTACGGAAGAGAAGGAGGGCGGCCTTGAGGGAGATTCAGGAGATCGGCAATGTGGAAAAGCGCTACGAAGTGCTGGACATGGTCGGCGACGGCGGCCAGGGCGACCTTTTCCTCGGCCGCGACCGCAGGAGCGGGGAGAGGGTGGCGTTGAAGCTCCAGAAGGCCCGGGATCTCGGCCCCGAAAGCGATTTCCACTGGGCCGGCAGTAAGCTTCTCGAAGAGGGCTCGCGCATGATGATGCTGACGGGAATTCAGGCGATTCCCGAAATAATCGCCACCGGGATGCACCGGGGACGCCGATGCCTGGTCATGGAATTCGTCGAGGGGCGCCAACTGCAGAACGTCCTATTGGCGGCCCGCCCCGTACGGCATCCCGGGACTGTCGCGTCCGTCATCGGCCAGCTGTGCGAAATCCTGCAGGAAGTGCACGACCGGAATCTGGTGCACTGCGATCTCAAACCTGAGAACGTCATCGTGGAACCGGACGGCCGTCTCCGTCTCATCGACATGGGCCACGCGATCATGGCGGGCGAGCCGACATCCCACGAGCGCGGCACGCGTGGCTGGGCCTCCCCCGAGCAGTCCGACGCGTGCCCCTCAGGTCTGACGCGGCGGGCGGACATCTTCGGGCTCGGCTGCATCCTGCTGGAGATGACCGTCATGCGGCTGCCCTACGGCGGACTGGAGGAGCGGGCGGAACCGGGCGGCCCGGTGCTGCCGGCCGATCTGCTCGCCAAGCTCCCCCCTGAGTTCGCCTCCCTCGCACTGTGGATGGTCCGGTGGGAGACGGAGGAGCGCCCGGCGGATGTCCGTGAGGTGTTCGACCGGCTCCGCCCGTACCTGCCCCGGCTGGGCTCACGGCGGCCGTCGAAGCGGTTGCGCCCCGACCCGACCGAGCACTACCGCACGCATCCGCCCCGGCTGTGACGGTGACCCGGCGGCCGCCGGCCCACCGGGTCACCTCAGCCCTTCCAGCAGCTCCCGGACCTCACGTACGCCTTCATTACCCATCAGCTCGCGCAGCACGATGACTCTCTCCAGCTCCCGTACCGCTTCTTCGGTCTTACCGGCGGACACCAGGACGTCCGCGAAGAGCAGCCTCGCCTTGTCCTCGTTGGGCCAGTTCTCCTGTTCGCGGTAGATGTCGCAGGCCCGCCGGTACAGGGACACGGCCTCGCCCCGCTCGGCGCGGGCCAGGTGCACCTTGGCCAGGGTGAACAGCACGTCGGCCAAGCCGCTGCGCTCCACCGTGCGCTCCACCACAACTAGGGCATCGGCGCACCGACGCAGAGCCTGCTCGTGATCGCCCCGGTCGTGGTGGAGCGCACCAAGGGCGTTCAGGGCGGCCGCTTCCCCGACCGGGTCGGACACCTCTCGACACAACTCCAGCGCCTGGCACAGCGCTTCCTCCGCACCCGTTCGGTCGTCCTGCTTGCGCAGGGTGATCCCGAGCCGGTGCAGCGACCGGGCCAGACTCAGTCGGCCTGCCTCGCTCTGGTCCTCCTTGCTGAGCAGGACGGCCCGGCGCAGGTGGCCCACGGCAGGGTCGTAGTTGCCGAGCCGCCACTGCGTCCCTGCCAGCATCCGGTGGACCATGGCGCAATCGACCGGGGCAGAGGCGGATTCCGCTGCCTCTGCGGCGTACCGGAGGTTCCTCAGTGCGTCGTCGAGGAGGTGGCGGCGCCACTGGTAGGTAACCAAGGCCATCGGTAGCAGCCATTGGTACCGCTCGAGGCCCTGACCGATGGCTAATCGGATACCTCGCTGGACGGTGGCGTACTCCTTGTCGAGGAACGCCATGGCCTGCCCCGGTTCCGCGGGGTCGGTGACCGTGACCCCGTCGGGCTCGCCGACGGGCAGGGTGCGCTCGTGGTCAAGCACCCGGTCACAGGCGCGGACGTTGTGCACCTGGTGTTCCAGCACCTGCCGTACGGTCGCCCTCTCGATGTCCGCCGTATCTGCGTCCGACCCCGGTCGCACGTGGCTGCGGGCGAAGGCCCGCACGAGATCGTGCAGCCCGTAGCGGTCACCCTGGAGCTCCACCAGGTTCGCCGCCACGAGCTCCACCAGGGCCAGGTCGGTGCGCGCCCCTTCGCCCGCCGCCCTCCCGAGGTCCATCACCGCCTCCCAGGAGGCGCTGGGCCCGGGGTGGACGGCGAGCTGCCACAGCAGCAGCCGGGCATCGTCGCCGAGCACGCGCATGGAGCAGTTCAGCGCGGCACGGACCGACAGTTCGTGCTCCGGAAGGTGCAGGGTGTCCAGCTTCGCCCGCTTCCGCTCCTCCTCCATCTCCCGCACCAGGGCCGGGAGGGTACGCAGCGGACGCCCACCGCCTTCCAAAAGCCGGGCCACCACAACGAGGGCCAGCGGCAGCCGGCCACAGAGACGGACCAGATCGCTGAAGGCCTGGGCGTGCTTCGCCCGGTCTTCGGCCGGCACCTTCTCCTGAAGCACTTCCAGGGCGTCCACCTCTCGCAGCGGTTCCACCTTGCGGAACAACACCTTTCTCTCGGACTGCAGGCGCAAGAGGTCGTTGCGGCTGGTGACGATCACGGCGCATGTACCGTCTCCGGGGAGCAGCGGCAGCACCTGCTGGGTATTGAGCGCGTCGTCTAGGACGATGAGAGCCGAGCGGTGGGCCAGCGCGGACCGCAGCGCATTGCTCTTGCTCTCCGGTCCGGTCACCGTGGTGTAAGGCGGCAGCGCGGCCAGAAATCGGTTCAGAACCTCGTCCGGTTCAGCAGGGCGCACATCTCCGTCGGCGAACCCGTTCAGTTTTGCGTAGAGCACCCCATCGGGGAACCGCTCCCGCAGCCGACGGGCGAGGTGTCGGGCCACCAAGCTCTTCCCGACACCCGCCATGCCGCTGATGAGGACCAGCGCCAGGTTGCCGGCGTCTTGCTCCTCGCACACGGCCTCGACGAGCCTGCGGATCAGTTCATCCTGCCCGACCGGCCTGCGGCCGCTGCAGGGTAACTGGGCGGGTACGGGCGGTAGGACCGTCCCGCCCGGCCGGTGGGCGACTCCCCGGACCTGGTCGATGGCGCTCTGCAAGTCGGCGTCCGGCTTTCCGTTGCGCTTCGCCCATTCCTGGATGAGCCGTTCACGTCGACGCTCCGGCAGGTCGCCGTGAGCGAGCAGGTAGAACCGGAAAATTTGGGGCGATTCCGGGGCACGCTCGAGCCATTTCTCCGTCTCCTCGCGGAGCCATTTCTCCTCCCTGGACCTCCAGGCGGCGTCCAGCCGGGCGTACACGGCAGCCATCAACTCGGCCCTTAGCTCCTCCCGGCGCAGATGGAAGCCGCTCCCGATGAGCCCGCGCAGCGGTTCGCCGCCGTCCCACTCCTCCAGGGCCGCACCGAGTAGCTCGAACCGCTCCGGATGACTCAGCTCTGCAGCCCTCGCCACCCGATCGCGGAAGCGGAGCAGGTCGACACCGCCCTCCGGGACGCGGAGCGTGCAGTAACCCGACGTGCCCCGGGGCACTACCTCCCGGCCCAGTTGCTTCCGCAGGTCGGAGACAACACGGTCCACCAGGTCGCCGGCGTCCTCGACACCCTCCCAGAGGACTTCGGCGACCTCCTTCCTGGTGCACCGGCAGCCAGGTGATGTCACCAGAAGTGCGAACAGCGCGGCCGGTTTAGAAACTCCGAAGGCCACTCCACCGCCGTCTCCTTCGGCTCTGACCGGGCCTAGTACGCGCCCCTCCATCGCCCTTCCCTCCTCTGCACCGAAAGCAGTGGTATGGCCCTCGACAACGCCCCTTCATTTGTGTGCTGCGGTGTGCCGTTTTACACGCGCTTGCTCCTTCGCGCCCCCAGATCTCAGTTTTCCCTCAGTTTCCGCTCCACGGGCTCGTCCCGTCCCCGGGCACGATGGCACCAGCCTCTCGCAGAAGCGCGAGACGGCGGCGTAGTCATCCATCGATCCATCAGGAAGGAACGCGGGTTCAATGAACAACCGTCAGCGACACCGTCGGGCGAGCCGTCTGCGCCAGTCCCCCGACTGGCCGCCGAGCCACCGCCGGCGGGCGGTCGACCGGACCGAGGGCACCACACCGGCGACCTCACGCACCGAGGCACCGGACGCCTCACCCTTCGAGACCGTCTGAGCTCCACAGCTCGTGGGTGCCCGCCCCGGGCGGGCACCCACCCACCTCGACCCCACCCCTCCGAACTCCTCCGATCGGCGAGCTCGCGGCCTGTCCGCACCTGTCACGCGCTCGTGGTCGAAGGCGACGATTCCTGGTCGGCAAGACCAACACCGCATAGGAACGCATCGAAGTGGGGCGCCTGGGGCCTATTCCCATTCCATCCGCATCTGAGGGATGGCCACCCTGTAGGCCTGCAGCCCGTCAGCACCTCGGCACACCTCAAATTCTCAGCTCAGAGAGAGGATATTTCCTGATGTACCCACCATCCAGCAGCACGTTCGCCTCGGTGAGGCGGCACTTCGACGAGCTGCAGGTCGGCGACGCGGTCCTCGTGACCGTACCTACGGACATCGAGGGAGTGGAGCCGGTCCGGCTGACCGCCGCCGAGACGCACGTGGCCTTGTACGGTCCGGGTTCCGACCCGCAGTTCGCCGCAGCGATCTGGAAGGAAGTACTTTGCACCGCGCTGAGTGACCTCGCTCCACACAGGACGGGGAAGCTCCTGATGATCTGGCTGGCACTGCCCCGGTTGACCGGGACGGTTCACCGCGTCTGCACGCGCCTGCGTGCCGATCGGTCGGACGTGGAGGCCGAGATGGTCCTGGCCCTCTTGGAAGAGCTGGCGGCCCCGGACACCGCGAGCCGCCTCTCCGACTCCTCCCTGATCCACGCAGCGCGCAGCAGGGCGTGGCGCTTCGCCCGCGACGGCCTGCGGGAGCTCCCCTCCACCGAGGTCGAGCGCATCGCGCAGGATCGCGCGCTCACCGCGTCCGACTGGGAGGCAGACGCTCCGGCCGAGGAGGGCCTGGACGTGCAGGTCGACCGTCCGAACAGCCCGGACGGGCTGCGCGCACCGCTGCGCTTCCGGGTGCGCCCGGAGTGTCTGCGCAAGGGGGCCTTTATCAACACCGACGACGGGGCGTGGGGCCGTTCGACGCGCCACGGCCCCCGGAAGCAGCGACGGTCCGGGGGCCGGGTGGGCACCCGGCCGGTCCGCCCTGCGAGGAGGCGAGCATGAAGGACCCGGCCGAGGGGCCACTCAGATTCACCGAGATGTTCGACCTGCCGGTCGCAGTGGACCTGCGGACGGCGGCCCGGGCGCTCGGGATCGGCTCGACGACCGCGTACCGGCTGATCCGCAAGAACGAGTTCCCCTGCCCCGTCCTTCGCGTCGGAGGCAGGTACAGGATTCCGACCAACGAGCTGATGCACGCCTTGGGGATCGAGGACCGTCCGCTGTACAGCGTGGACGTGGACGACCCGGGCGCCAGGTCCTGACAAGGAAGAAGAGGGGCCTCGTATCCTCCGCCAAGGTGCGGCCCCGTGGCTGATGCCACGGGGCCGCACGGCGCTGCTTAGGAAACCGGCGGGGCAGGCGTTCCTTCTTGACCATCCTTAGGAGCGCGACGCACTTCCACATGGTGCGTCATCGGCACCGGATCTTCCGAAGCGACTCCTCCCGAGACGCCAACCCCGCTCCGAATCCCACATCAACTCCTCCCAGGTGAGGGCGGGTCCCTGCTCCGCTGGCTGCAACCTCCGGGACAGATCCCATCGTGCCGAGGGCAGGGAGCGGCGAACCCTTGTGAAGCGCCAATTGAGCAGCATGGTCGGCGAACGAGTGGGAGGAGGCGCTGGGCGGCGACAGCGCTCTGAATCTCGTACGCAGCACGTTGGACAGCCGGATAGTCGTTGTCGCCGGTCCGTCGGTGTCGGAACTGAAGGTGTAGAACGCAGACTGCAGCGAGCGGAGCTCGTCGAGTACGTCCTCGGTGGCATCCCAGAGACGGTCAGTCGTCTTGCGCGCCTCGTCCGCCTCCCCGACCCTCCGTTCAAGTGCCGCGATCTGATCGACCAGCTCACTCATGATGTGTCCCTCCCCGCTGCGAGCCAACTGGGCCATCTTGCGTCACTGTGACGATCACGATTATGAGCCGAAGCGGCCGATTGCCTGCACCCGGAAATGACACATCGTCATCACCAAGCATCCTCCCTCGATAGGGTGTCGAGGATCTCCAAGGCGTGGACAGGGGTGGAAGCATGAGCAAGCTGCACGTGGGGTACGTCCGCAAAGCGATCGACGAGCGGTTCACCGGCCTCATCGACATGGCGGACAAGGCCCGGGCTTCGGAGACGAAGCAGCGAGAGGCCTTCCTCAGCCGAGGGCTCGCAGCGCTCGCCGTGCAGATCGAGCACCCCTGTCCCGATCGTGTCGCGGCGCTCAGCGTCTTCGATGGCGAGGACGACCGCGGTCTCGACTCCATCGCCGTGGAGCTGAGGTCGGCCCAGCCGAGGATCTGCCTGGTGCAGGCAAAGTGGAGCGACCAGGCCAAAGGCAGCTTCGGCGAGTCCGAGGTCGACCGGATGTTCCGGGGCCTGAACATGATGCTCGACCGCCGGTACTCGAAGTTCAACAGCCGGTTCCAGCCGTTCGTCCCCGACATCGAGCGCGCCTACGAGTCCGGCACCCCTAAGATCACCCTGGTCCTCGCGCTCGTCCGGACCGCGCCGCTCGACCCGGGCATCCGCGATCTCATCGAGGAGAAGATCGCGGAGTTCAACGAGGTCGAGGAGATGGTCGACTACAAGGTCCTGGACCTGCGCGACTTCCACCGTGCCATCCTTGGCGACGCGGCTGCCCCGCAGATCAACACCAGGGTCCGCCTGGACGGCTTCATCCAGGAGTCGACCCCGTACAAGGCCCTGTACGGAACCATGACAGCGCCGGACCTGGCGGACCTCTACGGCGAGCACCGGCGTGGTCTCTTCGCCCGCAACATCCGCGACAACCTCGACCTGACCGATGTCAACATCAAGATCAGGAACACCTTGCTGGAGCAGCCGGAGCACTTCTGGTACTTCAGCAACGGCATCACCATGCTCTGCGAGACGATCAGGCCCATCGGCAAGTCGGTCCCAGGCAAGGTCGGTGACTTCCAGCTCACCGGGGTCAGTGTGGTCAACGGCGCACAGACGGTCAGCGCTATCCACCGGGCGTACACCGCGAACCCAGATTCCGCCCAGTTCGGCAGGGTCATGGTCCGGCTGATCTCGCTGGAGGACTGCCCACCGGGCTTCGGCGACCAGGTCACCACGACCACGAACACGCAGAACCCGATCGAGGAGCGCGACTTCAAGTCGCTCGATCAGGCCCAGGTCCAGCTCCGTGACGACTTCGCCCTGATGCTGCACCTCAGCTATGTGATCAAGCGCGGGGAGGCGCTGCCGGAGCCCGAGCACGGCTGCTCGATGACGGAGGCGGCCGAAGCCCTGGCGGCCACAAGTCCGAACGCCGAACTCGCGGCGGCGGCGAAGCGCGACCAGAACCTCGCCGGCCTGTGGGAGGACGACACCTACCAGGAGATCTTCGGCCCGTCGCCGAACGCCTACCGGGTCTGGCGCTCGGTCCAGCTCCTCCGCGCGGTGCGAGCCCGGCTCCAGGAGCTCCGCGACGGACTCCTGTGGCGGGCGGACGCTGCCGCCTTCCACGGCGATCTGCTGGTCACGCACATCGTCTTCCGCAGCCTGAACACGCGGTCAATCGAGGACCCCGACTTCTACTGGCCGAACGAGCTCAAGAAGGTCCCCGATCTGGTACGGGACGCCCTCGCCTGGTCACTCTCCGCGATCGACCAGGAGTACGGGAAGTCCAGCCACATCATCGCCGCGGTGCGGAACACGGAACGGATCGAGCGCGTCGTCCGGGCCGCGCTCCGGGGGCTGGACTCCGGCAAGGACGCGCCGCCCCTGGGCGACGACTACCAGGTCACCGAGGTCGAGACGCGCGGACGGCAGGTGAACGCTGTCACCACGCTGATCGCGAACGGCCGCATCGCGGAGGGCGCGGTACTGGAGTACCGGCCCTACAGCAAGCCCGAGCGCCGCGACATGGCCGAATGGCTGGCCGCGGACCCCAAGCGGTCGCTGGCATCCTGGAGCAACGACAACGGCCGCTACCCACTGCAGTGGCATGCGGACGGCGAGTGGTACTCGCCCAGCGGTCTCGCCAAGGAGATGCGTAAGCAGGCGTCCGGAGTGACGTCGTCCGTACAAGGCACCCTCCGCTGGTTTGTTCCCGGTGAGGGGTCCCTGGACGACCTGGCGCTGGCCGTGCGGCTGGAGGCAGGCCTGAACGTGGGGGACGAGCCGACCGACGGCTGATCGTCGGACCGTGAGGCGGAGGCAGTGACGCGCCGCTGCCGGACGGCGCACCCCGGGGATTGTCAGTGCCTCGCTGTAGTCTCGCGCAGCGGCGTCGGCAGGCAGCCCCGCCTCCTGACGGGAACCACCGTTGGGGGTGCCCTGGCGGCCGTAGGATTCGCAGGTGGCGGTTGTGATCGCGCACGCGCGGACCTGCCCGACCGGGACACCGCCCCGCACCACCGAGCACAAGGAAGAAGAGCAGCACGCCGATGGAGGAACTGACCTTGGACCTGGACATCCCGCGGCAGCCCGGGGACAGCGCGGAGCCTGCGGCGGAGGACACCCAGCCCCAGGTCACGGCCCTGGAAGAGGGCCAGGTCGTCGACTACATCAGCGGTGTCGCGATCAAGGAGACGGCGAAGGAGAAGGTGCGCCAGCGCATCGCCCGGGCTCTCGTCCACGAGCATGGTATCGACCCCCACGACATGGCCCGCGACTTTTCCGTCACGGTGAGTGAGGAAGGCGCCACGCGCAAGCGGACGAAGAAGGCCGACATCGCGATCTTCGAGTCCGGGATGCCGCACACCACGGCGAACCTGCGCCGGGTCGTCGTCTGCAAGCAGGAGCCCAAGCGCGGCAAGAACGTCGTGAAGATCCGCGAGCCCGAGCAGGCGGAGAAGGACCTAGCCGAGCTCCAGGAGCTGATGGGCAACGAGGACCGGCCCAAGTGCGTGGACGGTATGTGGACGGACGGCGTCGACTTCTTCTTCCTCAAGAAGGTGGTCGGCGACTTCGGCGTGACCTTCGAGGACCGCAGCGACTGGGAGATTGCCGACGGGACCATCGGCAGCCGGACCGTCGCCTCGCACCAGCGGCTGCGCCAGGCCGACCCGGAAATGCTCAAGATCGCCTTCCGGCGCTGCCACAACTACATCCACGGCAACGAGGGAATGCCGAAGGACGCCGCCTTCTGGCAGTTCCTCTATCTGCTGTTCTCCAAGATGTACGACGAGCGGGTCAGCCGCGGCACCGGGCGAGGCCGGTTCCGTACCGGTCTGAAAGAGATGTTCGACAAGGACGGACGGGCCGCCATCAGCGCCCGTGTCAAGGAGCTCTTCGAGGACGTCAAGACCGAGTACAAGGACGTCTTCAAGCCCAGCGACGAGATCACCCTGTCCGACCGGGCGCTCGCCTTCATCGTCAGTGAGCTCGCCCCGTACGACCTGACCGGCACCGATGTCGACGCCAAGGGCATCGCCTACCAGGAACTCGTTGGCACCAACCTGCGCGGCGACCGGGGCCAGTACTTCACCCCGCGCGGCGCGGTCAACCTGATGGTGGAGATGCTCGATCCCCAGGAGGACGAGACGGTTCTCGACCCGACCTGCGGTACCGGAGGCTTCCTCCAGGCCACACTCAAGCACCTGCGCGACAGCTGGAAGAAGGAAGCCGGCACCTTCGGCTTCCCCGACACCGAGGAGGAGCGCGAGCGCTACGGCGACCGGCTCAAGGCGTACGCGGAGAAGCACCTGGTCGGCGCTGACTTCGACCCGTTCCTGGTACGCGCGACAACCATGGCGATCATGACGCTCGCGCAGACCACGGGCAATGTCTTCCACATGGACTCCCTCGCCTTCCCGCGCGGGCACCTCTCCGGCGTGGAGCAGGCTAAGAAGAAGATCCCGCTCGGCGAGACCGTCGATGTACTGCTGACCAACCCGCCGTTCGGGGCGGACATCCCGGTCAGCGACGAGTCGGTCCTCGGTTCGTTCCGCGACGGCATCGCCAAGTCGTGGGGACGGAACAAGGAGACCGGCGAGGTCGAGGCGAGCACCACCAGCACGCCGGCGAGCATGGCGCCGGAGCAGCTGTTCATCCAGCGGGCCATCGAGTGGGTAAAGCCCGGCGGGCGGATCGGCATCGTCCTGCCCAACGGCATCTTGTCGAACCCCGGGCCGACCGACGAGGCGATCCGCCGGTACATCCTGGAGCACTGCTGGGTGCTCGCGAGCGTCGAGCTCCCGGTGGAAACGTTCGTCGTCGACGCCAACGTCAACATCCTCACCACGCTCCTCTTCCTGAAGCGAAAGACTGAGCAGGAAGTGCGCAACTGCCGGTTGGGGACAGAGAAGTCGTACCCGGTCTTCATGGCGGTCGCCGAGAAGGTCGGCTTCGACCGGCGCGGCAACGACCTGTACAAGCGCGAGCCCAACGGGGACATCGTCGTGGAGACAGAGGTCGTGATGGAGCGGCTCCGTATCCGGGGCAAGGAGGTAACTCGGCCGCTGCGGCGCAGCAAGCCGGTCATCGACAACGACCTGCCGGTGATCGCCGAGAAGTACCGGGAGTTCCGGGCCAAGCATCCGATGCCGGGCGTGGACGCGCGCAAGGTCACGGGGGCGGGCGCGTGAAGATCGCGAACCCTTCCAACCCGGTGATGTCCAGCTGGCTCGCGGAGCAAGGGTTGAGGCTGGATGCGTCGCCGTATGTCGCGGGTTCGATGAAGACTAAGAAGCTGCTGGAGCGGATCCCGAAGTCCGAGCCTCTGGCAAGTCTGGCTGCCGGGCACAACGGCGGGATCTTCAGCGGGCCCATGTTCCGGAGGATCTACCTCACGGACCCCGAGCACAGTGTGCCGTTCCTCGGTACGAAGGACATGATGGCGGCCGACCTCACCGGGTTGCCCCGGCTACGGAAGACGGACGCCGAGTCGCCCGCTTTGTCGAACCTCCGGCTCAAACCCGGGATGACGCTAATTTCACGCTCGGGCTTCAATGCTGGCAGACGGGCTTACGTCCGACCCGACATGGGTGACTGCTGGGCTTCGGAAGACATTGTCAAGGTCGAGCCCGACCCGAAGAAGATCAAGTCCGGGTATCTGTACGCCTTCCTCCTCAGCCGCTTCGGCGAGTCGCTCGTACGCGGGTCGGTGTACGGGTCGGCGGTGAAGCACATCGAGCCGCACCACATCGCGGGGCTTCCGGTGCCGCGGTTCGGCGAGGAGGTCGAGGGCCGGATCCATCGGCTTGTGGAGCACAGCGCTCGACTGCGGGCTCGGCACCAGGAGCAGCTCGTCGCAGCGACGCAGGACTTCTTCGACAGCAACGGGCTACCCGAGCTGAATGAGCTGCGATGGCACCAACAGGAGCGGGATCTCGGCTTCGAGGTCGCAAGTGTGGGGTCAGTCTCCCTACGAGCATTGAACTTCGCGCCAAGGGCACAGCGATTGATTGAGAAGTTGAGAGCGGTGCCCGGCCGATCACTCGGCGCGATCTGTGAGGGCGGCACCCTCAGGACAGGCGCCCGATTCAAGCGAATCGACAGCGACCCAGGGCATGGTGTCCGCCTCATCGGCCAGCGTCAGTCCTTCTGGCTCCGCCCTGAGGGGCGCTGGATCAATGAAGCGCAGGCTCCCGACGACATTCGCCTCAAGGACGAGACGATCCTGGTCGCGGCACGTGGAACTCTGGGCGAGAACGAGGTGTACAGCCGTTCCATCTTCGTCACCGGATCGTGGCTGAAGCACGCCTACAGCCAGGACTACGTCCGCGTCCTCAGTGGCGACCCAGAAGTATCTGGCGCCTACTTGTTTGCCTTCTTCAGGTCGGAAGCAGCCTTCCGGGCGCTGCGTTCCTTCAGTGTCGGGGGCAAGCAGCAGGAGTATCACCCTCGGTTCCTGCGCGAACTGCACATCCCCCTCGCACCCCCCGCTGACCGCGCCCGCATCGCTGCCACCGTCCGCTACGCCTACCAGTGCCGCGACCGCGCCGACGTCCTCGAAGATAAGGCCCTCGCGCTGCTCACCACCGCCATCGAGGAGGCCGCTGGCTGATGGGTGCCAGGATCGTTGCAGTTGGGGAGGCCGTCAACGATGCCGAGCGGAGGGTGATCGCGCACCTGCGTGATCACGCCCCCGACGACTGGACGGTCCTGCACTCCGTCGAGATTCCGCACCACCGGAACGAGCTGTTCGAGGTCGACCTCGTCGTGGTCACCGGGCACGCCGTGTACGTCATCGACGTCAAGGGGGCCCGGGGCCGCATCGAGGTCGACGGCCGGAAGTGGCACCCGTCCCGCCGGGCCCCGTTCCGCTCCCCGCTGCCGAAGCTTCGCGGGCACGCCAAGCATCTGAAGACGATCCTGGAGACGGCTCACCGGCAACTGTCCCGGCTCTACACCGACGCGCTCGTGGTGCTGCCCGCGCCGGACGCCCTGCTCGTCGACCGCACACCCCGGCATCTGGACGCCCGCGACACCGTGAAGCTGCCCGACCTGATCGGGCGGCTCGCGGACGTGAGCCGTGTCCCCACCTCCACCAACCGGTTCGACACGGACATCTCCGCCCACCACGAGCTGATCGTGCGTACGGTCCAGGGGGCATCCCGTCCGCCGTCCGGTCCGCTGCAGTTCGGTAGCTGGGAGGTGATAGAGCGGCTTGGCGAGACCGCGCCCGAGGAGAGCAGCGACGGCATCCACCGCGAGTACCGGGCCAAGAACGCCATCGCGCCGCAGGGTTCGGGCACGGTCCGGCTGTCCGTCCGCAAGGCCGACCCGTACGCCCCGGAGGCCGAGCGGCTGCTGCAGCAGAAGCGGATCGGCATCGCGTACGAGGCACTCGGCAAACTGCCCCCACACCCGAACATCGTCGGGGTGCGGGACTTCTTCCCCGATGACGACGAGGGCGTCTTCGTCACCGTCTACGACGACGTGCCCGGACACGCGCTGGCCCTGCATCTGACGGGGGCCGCCGACCCGTTGACCACGGACGCGAAACTGCGCACGATCCGGCACATCCTGATGGGCCTCGCGCACACGCACCACCGGCACATCGCGCACCGGGAGCTGAACCCGTCGACGGTTCTGATCGCCCAGGACGGCCGGGCGATGTTGACCGGATTCGAGTACGCGAAGACGGCGCAGCGGCGCGCTCACACCGTGGGGCAGGAGGCGCACCAGATCGCCGACCGCGCGTATCTGGCGCCCGAGTGCCACGCCGACCCGTCCGCTATGGGTATGAAGGCCGACATCTACGCCGTCGGCGTCATCGGCTACCAGCTCCTCACCGGCGAGCTGCCCTTCTCCTCGGCTACCGAGCAGGCCGACGCTGCCGGACGGCTGCCGGCCAGCGGGCTCGAAGCGGCACAGGTACGCGTGGAGCTGGCCCACTGGCTGCAGAAGCTGTGCGCGACGGATCCGGCGGGTCGGCCCACCGCCGTCGAGGCGCTGCGGCGGCTCGACCTCGTCATGGGCGGGCGGAACGCCCCGGCCAAACGCATCGGCTCGTCCTCCGCCTCCGGGTCTCCGGCCGCTGCCGCCGCGCAGCAGGCACCGGACGCCCCGCGGGGCCCGGAGTTCTTCCGGGACCTGCCGGCCGACTTCCAGCTCGGCACGAAGTACCTGGTGCGCAACCGGCTCGGCCGTCCTGGTTCGTTCGGTGTGGCCTACCGGGTGTACGACACGATAAGGAGTGTCGACCGGGCGGTGAAGCTGGTCCTGCGGGATCGGGACTCCGTCCTGGAGCGGCTGCGCCGCGAGGCGGACGTCCTGCAGCGGCTCCAGGACGCGCGGCACCCCAATGTGGTGGCGATGGTCGACGCGGACCGGCTGCTGCCGCCGGACGAGTACCCGTACCTGGTCTTCGAGTTCGTCGACGGCAAGGACGTGGCCGAGGTGATCCGAGGCGGGCGGATGGGAGCGGCGGACGTCCTGCGGCTCGCGGTCGACACGGCCCGCGGATTGCGGCACATCCACGAGCGCGGGGTGTGGCACTGTGACATAAAGCCGAGCAATCTGCTGTGGACCGACGACGGCGTCAAGCTGATCGACTTCGGGATCGCGAAGACCGCGGACTCCTCCGAGGGGCACACCTACACCAGCCCGCGCTACACCCCGCCCGACCTGGACCAGGTCCCCGCCGACGGCCCCGGGTACACCGACCGTGACCTGTTCGGTCTCGGCGTCACCCTGTACGAGGCGCTGACCGGCGGGCAGTACCCCTGGGATGGCGTCGGCCAGCCGTCGCCGGGCGTGCGTCCGCTCGACCCGCGCACCGAGTACAGCGGGTTCAGTGATCTGTCGCCCGGTTTCGCCGAGACCCTGCTGCGCATGATCTCCCCTTACCGGGGCGAGCGGTTCACCACCGCCGAAGAGCTCCTGGGCGCGCTGGAGGCGCTGGAGTCCGTGCGCGTAGCCACCGCGTCGGCACCGGTGCCGACGCTCGGTCAGAAGCCGCCCGCGTCGCCGACCACCGGAGGCGACGTCCGGGGCGGCCCGCCCGAACCGAACAGCAACCCGTTCGTCGCGCACCTGCAGACGCTCTACAGCCAGAGCCGGCGCAGCAACCGGGGCACCCGTGGCCTAGACCCGCACGCCATGTCCGTGTACGTCGAGACGGCCCTGGACCGGGAGCTCGTCCCCGCGCTCCGCGCGGGACGGCACGCGCTGGTCGTAGTCACCGGCAACGCGGGCGACGGCAAGACCGCTTTCCTGGAGAGCTTCGAGAGGCAGGCCCGCGACCTCGGCGCCGAGTTCGGGCCAGCCCGTCCCAACGGTACCGATTTCACGCTGGCCGGGCACCGCTTCCGCACGAATCACGACGGAAGTCAGGACGAAGGCGAAACCAGCGGCGACGACGTCCTGGAGGCGTTCTTCGCGCCGTTCGCCGGGACCGACGAGTCGTCCTGGCAGGTCCAGGGCGAGACCCGGCTGATCGCCATCAACGAGGGCCGCCTGGTCGACTTCCTCAGCCACCACCATGATCGCTTCCCGCACCTCGCCAAGCTGGCGAACCTCGGTCTCGCAGGGAACGCCACTGGGCAGTCGGTCGCCGTCGTCAACCTCAACGCGCGTGATGTCGCCGCCCGCCCGCTCGGTGCCGACGGGAAACCGCAGGACGGGGAGTCGCTCCTGGAGCGGATGCTGGACCGGATGACAAGCGACCGCTTCTGGGAGGACTGCGAGAGCTGCGACCTCGCCGCCGTCTGCTACGCCCGGCACAACGCCCAGACTTTTCAGCACCCTGCCGCCGGCCCCCAGGCCAAGCGGCGCCTGCGGCGCGTTTACGAACTGACCCAGCTGCGCGGAAAGCTTCACATCACGCTGCGCGACCTGCGCTCCGCGCTCGCCTACACGCTCACCTCAGGCCGCGACTGCGCCGAGATCCACCATCTGTACGCGGCCGGTGAGTCCCAGCAGATCCTGGACAGCTTCTATTTCTCCGCGCACCTGGGATCCCCGCCCGCCGCCGACGGCTCCCCGCGTGAACGAGACCGGCTGCTCTCCCTGCTGCGGGAGGCCGACGTGGCGGCGGTGCCCCAGCCGCAGCTGGACCGGCGGCTCGACTACGCCGGACTCCTTGAGGACGGGGCGCTGGTCACCGTCGACGGGCGCGGAGACCGCGACCGTGTCCTGCTCCGCCAGGAGTTCGCGCAGCTCGGCCGGTCGGCCACCGAGCGTGCTTCCCAGGCTGCCGCTCACCGCCGGTACGTGGACGCGGCCCGCCGACTGCTCTACTTCGAGCTCCACGACGAGGAGCGGGCCGAGCGGATGCTCCCCTACCCCTCGGTTCTACGGTTCATGGAGCTGCTCTCCCGCGCCACCAAAGCGGGCACCGGGGAACGGGACGCCATCCTGCGGGCGCTCAACCGCGGTGAAGGACTCGTCGCCCCGGAGCGCATCGGGGACGCCCTCGCGCTGAAAGTGCGGGACGTACCCGGCGGCACCATCCGCAGCTTCCGCCGGTTCCCGGCCGAGGGCTTCCGGCTGGAACCCGGCGCCGCACCGGCCTCCCCGTACATCGAGTCCGGGCGCACCTCGCTGCGTCTCAGCTACCGGGATCCGGCCGGTAATCAGGGCGGCACGGCCGAACTGGACATTCGACTCGACCTGTTCGAGCTGCTGCGGCGCTTCGAGCGCGGCTACCGGCCCTCGGTCGCCGACCTGCAGGGGCAGCAGCTCGCCCTCGCCGTCTTCAAAAACCGGCTGGCGGCCGTCCCGTACCAGGAAGTCCTTCTCACCACGCACGGCCATGACCTGCGGCGGATCCACCGTACCGAGGACTCCGTATTGCACATGGAAGAACTGACGGCAACGGCCGACCACGGTGACGGGGCCGGCCCGCACGCCGCCGGGGTGGAGGAGACGACATGGCGCTGACCGCATCCCTGGGAACGTTCCACCACCCGGGCATCAGCCGAATCGACTACAAGGCGCTGGACATGGACCGCGTCCTCACCGCGCTCCTGGCCCGCCTGTGGCACGGCGGAATGCCCAGCAAGATCAGCCGGGCGAACACGCTCGACGTTGACGTGTTCGTCAAACTGTTCCTGCAGCACCCGGAGGTCTTCGACGGCTTCGACAGGGAGACCACCACCCGCTGGACATCCACCCACCTCCTGGACCTGGTCAACCGTGGGAAGGCGACCGAGGCTGTGGCGAGCCCCCGGCCGCTACACGGCTTCACCTACCGCTTCCGCAACAGTCGCAAGTCGCGCCCGTACGGGGCCGACGAGCAGCTGTACGAGATGCTCGCGGAGAACGAGGGGGCGCTGAAGGAGCTCCGTGAGTTCTTCTTCTCGGACGTGGACCGTTCCACCGGCGAGATCACTCCCGGCCCGGGCACCGACGTGGAGACGCAGGCGCTGCTGCACCTCGTACAGCAGGCCGGCAAGCAGATGCAGGACCGTCCCGACACCAGCAAGCCCCGCAAGCGATACCCGCCGCTGTGCGCCGAACCGGCACAGCAGCTGTGCCAGGACGTCATGCGGCTGCTATACCACCAGGACCACATGCCTCGCACCGTCCTCGTGGACTACCTGAAGATCCTCTTCGCCTTTCACTTGTCCCTATACCACCTGCGGATGATGAAGCTGCTACCCGCGGTCGTCGAAGCCGGCACGGGCTCTGCCGCCTGCCGCAAGGGACACCCGGGAGAGGAGACCGCGGACCGCTGCCCGTACCGGGCGCGGCTCTTCCTCGATGTCGAAGGGATTCCCGGCACCCCGGCCGCCGCGCTGGCCGAGCACAGCGCGGAGATCTGGTACCGGCAGATCTCGCGTTTCATCCAGGCCACCTACCAAGTGAAGAAGCTGGACGAGTTCTCCGAGCATCTGGCGGTCAAGACCACCAAGCTCAGCCACCCGGCCGGTCGGAATTACTTCACCCCGGAAGAAGCCCTGCAGCGGCTCGGCAAGTCGTACACCAAGGACCGCGACGCCTTCTTCCTCCAGCGGGTCAACCGCGTGCGGGACGAAGAAGAGGACCTGCCCGCCGAGCTGAAGCAGATCACCCAGCTCAAGCTCTCCCCCTTCGACGAGTACATCGAGATGCTGATGCACTACCGGGGGCGCTACTACCGCGGCTACTTCATCGACTGCCTCGATTCGATGCTCCTCAAGCACCGTCCCGGCGCGCTGCTCGCGCAGCCCCGCGGCGGACGTTCCGGCGGCAGCGGCACTGCGCGCCGGTTCGTCCTCGACGCCCGCCTTCTCGAAGTGCTCCTTCAGGTGTCGCTGCTCAGGGAGGGCGACGACGGGTCGGGGAACCTCAGGACCGCGCCCATGCGGGTGGACGAGTTCCTTGCCCTATTGCGCGACCGGTACGGGCTCTACATCGATCAGCTGCCGGACACCGACGGCTTCTCCGGCGCGCACCTGGACGAGCAAGCAACGCTGCGCGCCAACGCCGCGGCATTCCTGAACCGGCTCCGTGAGATCGGCTACTACCAGGACATGTCCGACGCCTATCTGACACAGACCATCACCCCCCGGTACACCATCGGAACCGAGGCAACGACGGGAGCGGGGGCCTGATGAGCGCCACCGGACTGACAGAGATCACGGCCAAGGACCTCCGCGAGGCTCTGGAAGGCGTGCTCGTGCCCGGGCTCGCCAAACTGGTCGGGGAGCGGGCGGCCGGCCACTGCATGCGGGTCACCGAGGTGGAGGCCGAGCTGGCGGCACCCCTGGTGCGCCGGTTGCGCGGAGCGCTCGGCCCGGCGGCCACCGTGTGTGTCCTCGGAACCGCGGAGGACCTCAACCCTGACCACCCGTTCCACGATGTGACTGTCACCAGCACCAAGCTGGTCGAGCTCCGCAACCGCACCGAAGGCGACGGCGTGCTGCCCGGTCCGCTCCTCGTCTTCGTGCCGCCGGGCACCCGGGTGAGTGCCGAGGACTCCTTCGGTATCGCGACCTTCGAGGAGGTACCGCTGGGCGACGCGTACGGTCAGCTTGCCGAACATTTGCTGCAGCAGGTGCCGGACCGGCTGCGCCGGGGAGTGGACGAGCTGCTCGCCGCCCTCCGTCGCAATGCCGACCGCCGGCTGAGCGACCGCACGGTCGCGTCCTACCTACTGACGCTCCAGATCAACGGCTTCCGTGAGCGAGTCGCCGGCGCAGCGGTCTACCACTTCGGGCTCGTCCCCGACTTCGACCTCTACGCCGACCCCACCCTGGTGAAGGACCGGGCTGAGCGGAACCGGGGGCTGGTCGACAGGCTGACCTCGTCGAACCGTTCCGAACGCCAGCGGGTTCTCGACCTCGGTCTCAACGACGCGGACTTCGCCGCCAAGCTCGCCGGATTCGCCACCCGCTGCGGCCTGGAGGATCCGGTGGCCTGGACGCGCCGCATCGTCGTCGACCGGGAGAACTGGGGGCTCTCCTTCGGGAACTGGCGTATCGACGAGCGGCGGCAGGTCACCGTCTCCATCGACGTCCGCGAGCTCGGCCTGCCAGCCGCCGGTGACAACGCCGAGGAGCAGCACACCTATCCGGCGCTCCAGGCCATGGTGGGCCAGCCCTACCTTCTCGCCGGAGAGAAGGGCGTTCGCGAGTTGACGGCCCGTTTCACGGTCGAGCCCTCTCCGCTCAAGGTGGACGGGCTCGAACGCTTCCGGGTGGAGATCGTCTCGGAGAGCGGCGGCCCTATCGGACGGATCGCCCATGTCGCCAAGGGAACACGGGCGAAGCCCGAGTACAAGGCCCCGCTGCGCAATCTGAACAAGATCGACTGGGAGGAGGGGTGGCACTACGTCCGTGTCACCCCGCTCGACGCCTCGGGCGACCCCCTCGACGTCGCCCCCGGCGCCCACGATCTGCCCGGCGGTGAGAGCGAGCGCTTCTACGTCATCCCCGACGCCGAGACCGAGGAGCCGCCGGAGCGCAGCGCCGGCCGTCACGACGGAGTCGCGCAGGCGCTCCGGTCCCTGCAGTTCGAAGCCCTCGCCACTGGGGACGACCCGGCTCGCGTCACGCTCACCGACATCCGGTGGAAGACGTCGTCCCTGCGCAGCCCCCAGCGTGCCCTGAACGCCAGAATCCGGCCTGCGGGAAGCGCCGAGATCCGTCTCTCCCCGCTGCTCGTGCAGGCCCAGCAGGATCTGCTCGCGCGCCCCGAGGACACCTCCTTGCGCCACCTCGTACTCCACCCCAACGGCACGGCTGAAATGCCCGGCACCGATGACGGCGACCTGGCCGAGGTGCTCGGCGGGCGAGCGGCCGAGATGTACGACGCCTTCCTCGTCGCACGCGGCGCCTATTTCGCCGCCGTCAGCGGTCGACGTGACGGCGCGGAAAAGCCGGTCGATCTCCTGGTCAGCGAGGCCGTCGACTTCGAGCACGTACGCGATGAACTCGTCGCCTACGCCGAGGCGTACGCCGAACTGGTGGAGGCCCAGTCGCTCCAGGCCGAACGGGCCGGCGACGACGCCCGGGGTGCCGCGCTCGTGGCACTGGCCCGGATCCAGCAGATCGACTGTGTGGCCGCCGCCCTCACCGACGGCCTCGGCCGTCGTGACACCGTCCTGCTCGTCTCCCCCACCCACCCGCTGCGCGCCCTCTGGCTGGCCGGCTGGTCGGCCATGGGCTTGGAATGGACTGGGCGGCTCGCCGGCTCGGACAAGCGCCGCGTCATCGCCGCACGCGACTCCCTGCTCGAAGCTCTCTCCCCGCTGGGGTTCCCCTTCGCCGTCCCGCGCCAGGACGGACGCCTCATGGCCGCCGCGGACAACCTCACCCCGTACTGGGGAGCCTATCTCCCCAGCGAGACGGCCGACCCCCGGGGCCTGCTGGGCCGGCTCGCCGCCGCACTGCACCTGCCGACCACCGCTTCCCGCGCCGCCAACGGGGTCGGCGCACTGTCCGGGACGGCGCTGGCCGACCGCATGGAGCGCTACGTCCGCCTCCATCCGTACGTCCGGACCCTCGTCATGAACGTCGTCAACGCCGGCCGGGCCGAGGTCGTCGCCGACGCGCTTCTCGAACTCCAGCGGCGTCCCGCCACCCGCGAGCTCACGTACGACATCCGGCTGTGCGTCACCGACCCGGAAGCGCCGGAGACCGGGGCGGCCCTGGGCGAGTTGCTCAGCCCTCAGATCCAGATCTCCTCCGCCGAGGCGGAGGCCTTCCTCCACACCGCGGGTGGCACCCGGAACGCGAAACTCGTCTACTCCGTGCGCTCCGTGGCGGAGTTCAGTGAACTGTCCGCCGAGTTCGACGCCCACCTGACCGTCCTCATCGACGCCTTCGGCGGCGAACAGCACAGCTCCGTCGGGCGTCACGACATCGTGCACGCTCCGGTCCACGGGCTCGTCCAGACTACGTCCGCCACCTACGAGGACACCGAGCAGCAGATCGTCTGGCGGACGGTTCCACGCCATGGGGCCGCTCTGCCCACGGAGGACGCCGAGGATCTCGCCACGCTCCTGAGCCGCCTGCCCGGCCTGCTCGCCGGTGCAGCCGCCAACGTCGCCACCGCCGGTCAGGCACCCCGCAATGTGCCCTGCACCGTTCTCTCCCTCGACAACGACGACCGTGCCCTGCTCTACCAGGCCCACCGGATCGGTGACTGGGTCGTGACCATCGACCGCACCCTCGGGCTCGAGTACTTCGACCACGCCCCCCGACGCGACCGGCCCGAGTACGTCATCGACTACGCACCGCCGCTCGACAGCAGCCTCGGTCACCAGATCATGGTCAGCTCGAACTCGGTCGACGAACTGCGCAACCTGCTGGGCCCCACCGCCGAGCAGCACGGGATCGACGTGGAGCAGCGCCATCTCAACACCTTCTTCGAGCAACTGCGCCTGCTCTCCGGAAACCTCGCCTTCAAGTTGGCCTCCACCGCCCCCAACCAGCGGACCGAGGTCCTCGGCCTCTCCCTGGCCCGTCTCTACCTCGACTACCAGGACGCGCTCCACAATCAAGTGGTCGTCCCACTCGACGCTCATCCCGAGCTGTACACCGAAGCCCGCCGCCAGTCCCGCGAACTCGGCGAGGCTCTCTCCTTTCAGCGCAGTGACCTCGGCCTATTCCACCTCGACGCACAACGGCGGACGATCACCTGCCGACTCGTCGAGGTCAAGTGCTACACGGCACTCGACGACATCGGCGCCTACCAGCGCCTCAAGACGAAGGTCGCCCAGCAGCTGCGGCAGAGCGAGACCATCCTCGCCGAGTCCTTCGACCCGGACCGCTCCACTCCGGACAGGGTGGACCGCCCGGTGAAGAACCTCGCCCTGGGCTTGATGCTCCGCTTCTATCTGGAGCGGGCGGCACGCCACGGCACCGTGGGCCACGCGCCCCGCGCTGCGGCACACGCCCTCCTCGACAGCCTCGACGACGGCTACCGGCTCGAATTCACCCGCACCGGACTGATCTTCGATCTCGCGCGGAGTGGAACCGATCGCGAGCACGAGAACGGAGTGGAGTACCACCGGATCGGCAAGGACCTGGTCACTGAACTGATCGACGCAATCCCCACCGTGCGGCCGGGTGCCCCCGTGGACGCGCCCGTCGAAGGTGGCGCCGAGGAAGGGCCGGAGGCGGACGGCACGGCCACCGCTCCCACCCTAGCGCTGCTGCAACTGGCGGTTCCGCGCCTCCCCGACGCGGAATTCCGTGCACCCGACATGGCGAGCATTCCGGAGTCGGAGGATGGCCCCGCAAGCGAGGGAAAGGCGGTGCCCTTCACCGACGAGGCTAGCGCGGCACCCAAGGCAGATGAAGCTTCCGCACCTACCTCCGCTGAACGGAGGGGTCATAACAACAACCCGGATTCGGAGGAGTCCACACCTGGCATCGAAGCGGGTGCGCCCGTACCCGCCATCCGTGACCAGGCCCCCCTGGACACCGTCCTCGACCAGCGCGGCTTCCACAATGCTCCAACCGTCGACGCCCGGCCCTCCCCCGTTACTCCGGCCATGACCTTTCACGGAACACTCCCCGAAATCTTCCTCGGTGTCACTCGTCCGTCCGCGCAGCACGGCGTGCTCGGCGAAGTGGCTGGCCGGAAGGTCGCTGTCGACCTTGATGAGACCCACACCATCAGCCTCTTCGGCGTACAAGGAGGTGGCAAGAGCTACACCCTGGGCAGCATCATCGAGATGGCCACATTGCCCACCCCGCCTATCAACGCACTCCCACACCCCCTGGCGACCGTGGTGTTCCATTACAGCCGGACCATGGACTACGCCCCGGAATTCACCTCCATGGCTCGGCCGAACGACGACAGCGCACAGCTCGATGTGCTCAAGGAGCGCTACGGGGCCGAACCCCAGGCCCTGACGGATGTCCTGCTGCTCGCCCCTTCCGATCAAGTGGCCGAGCGCCGGCAGGAGTTCCCCGGTATCGAGGTTCAGCCGCTGGCATTCTCCTCTAGCGAGCTCCAGGTGTCTCACTGGCGCTTCCTCATGGGCGCGGTCGGTAACCAGTCGACGTACATCCGACAGCTCACCCGCATCATGCGGGCCAACCGCAACAACCTGAGCCTCGCCGTTATCCGGGAAGGAGTTGCCAACTCCGGTATGCCGGATCACGTCAAGCAGCTCGCCCAGGAGCGACTGAACCTCGCCGAGGATTACATCGACGACAGCGCCCACCTCACCAAGCTGATCCGCCCCGGCCGCCTGATCATCGTGGACCTTCGCGACGAGTACATCGAGAAGGATGAGGCCCTCGGCCTCTTCGTCGTCCTCATGCAACTCTTCGCCGAGGCCCGAGGCGAAGAGGAGCACTTCAACAAGTTGGTCGTATTCGATGAGGCCCACAAATACATCGACAGTCCCGACCTCGTCGCCGGTCTAGTCGAGACCGTCCGCGAGATGCGGCACAAGGGAATGAGCATCCTGGTTGCCAGCCAGGATCCTCCTTCCGTGCCGATCTCCCTGATTGAACTTTCCGACCACGTCATTCTGCATAAGTTCACCTCGCCGGCCTGGCTGAAGCACCTCCAGAAGGCGAACACCGCCTTTGCCGGGTTGCGCTCGGAGCAGATGGCACAGCTCCAACCTGGCGAGGCGTACGTGTGGTCGAGTAAGGCCACCGACCCCGCCTTCACCAACGGTGCCTTGCGCATCCGGTGTCGCCCCCGGGTGACGATGCACGGAGGTGGGACCAAGACTGCGGGAGGTAGCAGGTGACGTGTGTTGGCGCACGCCGCTCAATGGGTACGGCCAAGCCCTCCAGCTGGTGGTTATAGCCGAGCTACCTTCCGATGCGCGCGGCGGCATAGAGGCAGAGAATCCCCGGTTACCTAACCAGGGATTCTCTGGATGCTGCTTCCTCCACCACCACGTCCGGCCCGTCCTTCGAAAGGCACCCTCGCGACGAAGAACACGCATAAACCACGTGCGGCATCAAAGTCCATGAGCGCATCACGCTGCCGCGTAGCTGGCGCGGAACAGGTCCTGGGCGCGCTCCAGATCCGGCTCGGCGCGCAGCCGTACCCTCTGGTCACCCGTCCCATAGTGGCCGAGGCCCGTCACGTCCCTGGGGCCCACCTGATCCTGAGAACGGTCGTCACAGTGTGGAAGGAGCGGCAGGACGCGTAACCAGAAAAGGCGATGGAATGGCCTGGCGAAGCCCTTGCCACCGCCTACCCACACCCGGGCCGCTCTCTGGACACGATCGACTCGCTTGGAAGGCTACGTCTTCTGCTGACGCAGGCAGGAGAAGGCACCACATGTCCCTGCGAGCGAATCTGTTCCGAGCACGAGTCGTTGGCAGCCAGGACTGACAACATTCGTCCGTCGGTCACGGTCTCCCGGGAGGGCAGGCAGTGGAGCGTCGCTCTCTGACGAGCGCCGGCCGACATTACTTGGCCCCCCGGCACATACCCTCCCGGCGGGTTTCGCCTGCGGAAAGCCTAGGCAGCCCCTCCGCAACCCCCGCCCACGCAAGCGCAGGAAACCCCGGCCGCCAGGCGAAAGCCAAGCCCTCCCCCACAGTCTCGCGTGACGTTCACGGAGCAGCTGCTGCAAGAGCTCGCGGAGGCCGACGGCCGGATCGTCAAGAGCGGCAGTGGCCTGGACTTGGAGAAGTGGCCGTCCCGCGTCGCCGCGACACGCAGGTCCGGAAGGACCCCGGAGACGAAGAAGTTGTACGGAGGTTGGTGCCGTGACGGGTATGAAATCAAGTTCGCCGACATCCCCGCCTGGCGTCTGGCCGCTCTCAAACCCGTCCCCGTGCCCTCGCGGCTCGCGCGGCCGCACGCGGCGGTCCAGGCCATGCAAAACGGAACCCAGCCGATGGTCCTGACCAAGCCCGTCCAGGGACGTGCCCTCAGGCTTATCCAGGCGCTGATCATCGCACCGAGAATGAAGGGCACTCCAGTCCACAGGACAGACCGGCTCCGCACCCCCGTCGCATCGCCGCCACAGTGCGTCTCCCCACTTCACCATCACCGTACAGGGCCAGACGGTGGGGTTCCTCGTCCTCCAGGAACAGGACCGGACCGAGCACGTCGCCACCGAGAAGGAACTCGCCGAGGCCAAGAAGAACCGGATCAGGGGTTCCCCGCTTCGATTACACCCGTCCGAATGCCTCCGCTTCGTCCTCAGCGGCGGCCAACCGCACCGGGCAAGCGAATGGACCGACACCCCCGACCGACCCCTCGAAGACCAGCTCGCCGAGGTCGCACAGGAGGTCACCCTTCGCAGCGAAGCCGCCGAACGCAGACGTCTCGACGAGATCGAAGCAGCGCGTCAGAAGCGCATCCGCCGGGAAGCCGCCATGGAAGATGCGCGCGTCCAGTACACCGAGGCGTACCGCGTAAGGCACTTCGAGGCGCAGGAAGCGGCATGGCGCCACGCCACCCGACTGACGGAGTACGTGAGCACCGTACGTACCCGGGTCGAGGCCATGCCCCCAGGCCAGACCAGGACCGAAGCCGAAGCATGGATCAACTGGGCAGCAGCCCGCGTAGAGCGCCTCGGGCACCGGAGCCCCTACGGCCCCTGACACTGCACCCGCCCGACACCCCGTCCAGCATCACGGAACGTCACCACCGAGAGGGGCGGGGGCGAGGATGGGCCGCCGCCTCACCAGCCGGCACCCCGACCCTTCGAGGGGCCCCTGTCGTCCGGCCGAAACTCCGCCCGGCGGCCGCCAAGCCTCATGACGCCCCGTCAAAACACTGCGTCGTTCGTGCGTCAAACATGCGTCAAGATATCGCACGTACCGCACGTACCGCCCATAGTGCACACGACGTAAAAGCCCAGGTCAGGCGTCCTGCTTGACCGGCCTCAGGATCGCCACGCACTCCACGTGGTGCGTCATCGGGAAGAGGTCGAACGCCCGCAGCAGGGTCGGGGCGTAGCCCGCCTCCTGGAAGTAGGCGAGGTCGCGGGCCAAGGCGGCCGGGTCGCAGGCCACGTAGGCGATGCGGCGGGGGCCGAGGGCCGCGACGCGGTCGACGATGCGGCGGCCCGCGCCCGCCCGGGGCGGGTCGAGGACGACCAGGTCCGCCTCCGTGATGCCCGTGCGCGGCAGGACGTCCTCCACCTTGCCGTGCTCCACGCGGACCCGGTCCAGGTCCTCGAGGTTGTGGCGGGCGTCCTCCACCGCGCGCTTGCCGGACTCGATGCCCAGCACCGCGCCGTTGGCGCCCACCCGCTCCGCCAGCGCCCCCGCGAACAGCCCCACGCCGCAGTACAGGTCCAGCGCCATGTCGCCCTTGCGCGGCATCAGGCCCCGCATCACCGCGTCCACCAGCAGATCCGCCGCCTTCGGGTGGACCTGCCAGAAGCCGCCCTCGCCGACGCGCCACGTGCGGTCGGCGGCGCGCTCGCGGACGAACGGGCGGCCGTGCACCCGGTGCACGGACCCGGTCCTCTCGTTCACCCGCAGCACCGACACCGGCTTGTCCAGCTCCACGATCGGCAGCCGCCCGCCCGGCCTCGGCGTGAGCACGACCTGCCGGTCGTGGGAACCCGTGGCAGCGATCGCCTCGACCGAGGCGATCTGCGGCCACTCCCGCTTCTCGATGCCGAGCTCGCTCACGCCCGGCGCCGCGATCATGCAGTGGTCGATCCGCTCCACCTCGTGGGAGCGGTGGCGGCGCAGGCCCGCGTGGCCCTCGGCGTCCACCGCGTACTGCACCCGGGTGCGCCACGCCGGCACCTCGCCCTTGGCGACCTTGTCGCCCGGGGCCGGCTCCACCGTGCCGTCCCAGCCCGCCTCGGCGGGGCCGAGCTTCGCCAGCCGGCGCAGCTGCTCCTCGATGACCGAGGCCTTCAGCCGCCGCTGCGCGCCCGGCGCCGCGTGCTGCCAGTCGCAGCCGCCGCACTTCCCGGGGCCGGCGAACGGGCACGGGGCCGCCACCCGCTCCTTGGACGCCTCCAGCACCGTCACGGCGTCCGCCCGCAGGAAGCGGGACTCCTCGTCGCCCTCGGTCACCCGGGCGACGACGCGCTCACCGGGCAGTGCGTGCCGGACGAAGAGCACCCGGCCGCCGGGCGTGCGGGCGATGCAGTGGCCGCCATGGGCGACGGGGCCGATCTCGACCTCGTACTCCTCGCCGACCAGCGACGCGGGGGAATTCTCGGACACGGCGGCGGGGCTCCTGAGCTGGGGGTCGGGCGGCGCGGCCTACGGCCACGGACAGCAGCCGTCCAGTCTACGCTGCCCCGGCCCGCCGCCGCGCCGCCCGGTCGGAGCCCCTCACTTCTTCAGCGTCGCGCCGTCCTTCTCGTTCGGCGGCGTCGACCCCACGCCCGTCAGCCCGCGCCGCACCTGGCCCGGCGCGTTCCACTCGGCCTGCTTGCGCGCCCGCTGCCGCGCCACCTCGGAGGACTGCAGCTGGTACGGCACCGAGGTGACCATCACGCCCGGGGTGAACAGCAACCGCCCCTTGAGCCGCAGCGCGCTCTGGTTGTGCAGCAGATGCTCGTACCAGTGCCCCACCACGTACTCCGGGATGAAGACGCTCACCGCGTCCCGCGGGCTCTCCCGGCGCAGCCGCTTGACGTAGTCGATGACCGGCCGGGTGATCTCGCGGTACGGCGAGTCCAGCACCTTGAGCGGCACATCGATGCCGCGCCGCTCCCACTCCTCCTTGAGCGCCCGGGTCTCCTCGCGGTCGACGCCGATGGTGAGCGCCTCCAGCTTGTCCGAGCGCATCAGCTTGGCGTAGGCCAGGGCCCGCAGCGTCGGCCGGTGGATCTTGGAGACCAGGACGATGGAGTGCACCCGGGAGGGGCGGACGGTGTCGTCCCCCGGCTCGTCGGGGGCGGCGATCTCCTCGGCCACCCGGTCGTAGTGGCGGCGGATCGCGCTCATGGTGACGTAGAAGATCACCATGCCCAGCAGGGCGACCCACGCGCCGTGCGTGAACTTGGTGACCAGCACCACGACCAGCACCAGGCCGGTGAAGAACGCGCCGAAGGTGTTGATCGCCCGGGAGCGGATCATGTGGCGGCGCTTGGCCGGGTCGCGCTCGGTCCGCAGATGGCGGTTCCAGTGCCGCACCATGCCGGTCTGGCTGAGGGTGAACGACACGAAGACGCCGACGATGTAGAGCTGGATCAGCCTGGTCGAGTCCGCGCCGTAGACGTAGACGAGTATGGCGGCGGCGCCGGCCAGCAGCACGATGCCGTTGGAGAAGGCGAGCCGGTCGCCACGCGTGTGCAGCTGGCGCGGCAGATAGCGGTCCTGGGCCAGGATCGAGCCGAGCAGCGGGAAGCCGTTGTACGCGGTGTTGGCGGCCAGGAAGAGCACCAGGGCCGTCGCCGCGGCGAGGAAGATGAACGGCAGCGAGCCGTCGCCGAAGACGGCGGCGGCGACCTGCGAGATCACCGGGTTCTGGGTGTAGTCGTCACCGACCGGCACACCGTTGCGCAGCAGGTCGTGGGCGGGCTTCTCGGCCATCTTGACGTCGGTCGCCATGGCCAGGCCGATGATGCCGCAGAACATGGTGACGGCGAGGGCGCCCATCAGCAGCAGCGTGGTCGCGGCGTTCCGGCTCTTGGGCTTGCGGAACGCCGGCACGCCGTTGCTGATCGCCTCGACGCCGGTGAGCGCGGCACAGCCGGAGGAGAAGGCCCGCAGCAGCAGGAAGACCAGGGCGAACCCGGCGAGGCCGGTGTGCTCGGCCTGGATTTCGAGATCGGCGGTGGGGGCGCGCATGTCGTCGCCGAGGATCACGCCGCGGACCACGCCCCAGCCGATGAGGGCGAAGACGCCCACCACGAAGCAGTAGGTGGGGATGGCGAAGAGCTTGCCGGACTCGCGGACGCCACGCAGGTTCATCACGGTGAGCAGCACGATGATGGAAACCGCGCAGAGCGTCTTGTGCTCGACGAAGAACGGGACGGCCGAGCCGAGGTTCTCCACTCCGGAGGAGATCGACACGGCGACGGTGAGCACGTAGTCCACCAGCAGGGCGCTGGCGACGGTGAGCCCGGCCTTGGGCCCGAGGTTGGTGTTGGCCACCTCGTAGTCGCCGCCACCGCTGGGGTACGCGTGGACGTTCTGCCGGTACGAGGCCACCACCGTGAACATCAGCACCACGACCGCGACCGCGATCCATGGGCTGTACTGGTACGCCGACGCGCCCGCGATCGACAGCACGAGCAACACCTCGCCCGGCGCGTACGCCACGGACGAGAGTGGGTCGGACGCGAAGACGGGCAGAGCGATGCGCTTCGGGAGGAGGGTTTCCCCCAGCTTGTCACTGCGCAACGCCCGGCCGATCAGAATCCGTTTGGGCAGGTCGGTCAGTTTGGGCACGCAGAGGATCGTAAGCGCTCGGTATGTCGGGAGCCCACTCCACCACCCCCTGGGCCCGGAAACGGGTGCCCCGGGGCCCCGGGACAGGGCCCCGGGACGGCCGCTCCAGGCCATGGCCATGGCCGCTGCCGGGCGCCCGCGACGAGCGCCTCCGGGCCCCGGAAGCGACCGCTCCGCGGTGCGCGGGGGGTCCCCGGGGGCACCGTCCGTGTGTAGCTTGGGCGGCGGTCTGAGACCCTGTAAAGCCTGAGACAAAACTATTGACATCCGGAAGGACGGTCGTGCACATCGTCATCATGGGTTGCGGCAGAGTGGGCTCCGCTCTCGCCCAGACCCTGGAGCAGCAGGGGCATACGGTCGCCGTCGTCGACCAGGACCCCACCGCCTTCCGCCGCCTCGGCTCCGGGTTCGGCGGCCGCCGGGTGACCGGCGTCGGCTTCGACCAGGACACGTTGCGCGAGGCGGGGATCGAGGAAGCCGGCGCGTTCGCCGCGGTGAGCAGCGGCGACAATTCGAACATCATTGCGGCTCGGGTGGCGCGGGAGATGTTCGGCGTCGAGAACGTCGCCGCCCGTATCTACGACCCCCGGCGCGCCGAGGTCTACCAGCGCCTGGGGATTCCCACGGTGGCCACCGTGCGCTGGACCGCGGACCAGATGCTGCGGCGGCTGCTGCCGTCCGGCGCCGAGCCGCTGTGGCGCGACCCGAGCGGCGTCGTGCAGCTCGCCGAGGTGCACGCCTCCCCCGCCTGGGTCGGCCACAAGGTCAGCACGATGCAGGAGGAGACCGGTGTGCGGGTCGCGTTCCTCACCCGCTTGGGCGAGGCGATGCTGCCGACGTCGCAGACCGTGCTCCAGGAGGGCGACCTCGTGCACGTGATGATGCGCACGGACGAGATCGAGAAGGTCGAGGCGGCGTTCGCCGAGGGCCCCGAGGAAGGAACGCACGCGTGAGGGTCGCAATCGCGGGAGCCGGCGCGGTCGGGCGTTCGATCGCCGGTGAGCTGCTGGAGAACGGGCACGAAGTGCTGCTCATCGACAAGGCGCCCACCGCCATCTCCGTGGAGCGGGTGCCCCAGGCGGAGTGGCTGCTGGCGGACGCCTGCGAGATCACCTCGCTGGACGAGGCGGCGCTGCAGCGCTGCAACGTGGTCATCGCGGCCACCGGTGACGACAAGGTGAACCTGGTCGTCTCGCTGCTGGCCAAGACGGAGTACGGGGTGCCGCGGGTCGTCGCCCGGGTCAACAACCCCAAGAACGAGTGGCTCTTCAACGAGTCCTGGGGCGTGGATGTCGCGGTGTCCACGCCGCGTCTGATGTCGGCGCTGGTCGAGGAGGCCGTGAGCGTCGGCGACCTGGTGCGGCTGCTGCGCTTCAGCCAGGGCGACGCCAACCTCGTGGAGCTCACGCTGCCGCCGGAGGCGGCGCTGGCGGGCACCCGGGTCGGCGACGTGGACTGGCCGGAGGACACCTCGCTGGTCACCATCATCCGGGGCAAGCGGGTGCTCACCCCGACCCGGGAGGACGCGCTGGAGGTGGGCGACGAGCTGCTGTTCGTGGCCGCGCCGGCGCGGGAGGAGCAGCTGGAGGACCTGCTGTCCGTACGGCGCGAGGGCTAGCGCCTCAGCCCGTACGGCACGCGGCGGGCGTCCGCACTGCGCGAGGCTCGCGTCCGTACTGCGTGAGGCCGCGTCCGTACGGTACGAGGGCCCGCGGCGGCCCCGTACGACGCGAGGCCCGGGAACCGGCTGAGGTTCCCGGGCCTCCGTGCGTTCGAAGAAGCGTCTCAGTCCGCCGTGGCGGACGGTCCCCCCTGGGCGAGCCGCGCCCGCTCCCGCTCGGCCTTCTCCGCCCTCTCTGCCTTCTCGGCCTTCTCCGCCGCCTCCTGTGCCTCCATC
Source organism: Streptomyces sp. URMC 123 (assembly GCF_051386515.1). Lineage (NCBI taxonomy): Bacteria > Bacillati > Actinomycetota > Actinomycetes > Kitasatosporales > Streptomycetaceae > Streptomyces > Streptomyces sp. URMC 123. Next base: position 63,865 of record NZ_JBPQTV010000006.1, read on the forward strand.
TCGGCGAAGACATCGATCGGCGGCGGCGCCTTGGCGAGGAAGAGCCAGGTGAGATAGACCGCCAGGAGCAGCGGCGGGAACTTGAGGGCGATGGTGATCCAGCCGAACTGCGTGGTGTCCGCCCACCAGTACAGCGGGAACAGGATCGCCGCCTTGCCCAGCAGGATCAGCCCCCAGGCGTAGCTGGCCTTGGTGTAGGCCCGCTTGCGGCCGGGGTTGCGGGTGCGCCAGGAGAGGTTCTCCTTGAACACCGGCCCGAGGATCAGGCCGATCAGCGGCACCCCGGCCATCGCGGTCACGATGTAGGCGACGGCCAGCCCCAGGGAGTAGATCATCCCCGGCAGGTAGAAGTCCTTGGCCTCACCGGTCATCATCGCGAAGACCACGCCGAAGACGACGCCGAAGACACCGCTGAAGGCGTGCTTCAGGGTGTCCTTGCGGATCAGCCGGGCGACCCCGAGCAGCAGCGACAGCCCGAGGGCGGCGAGGGCCGCGAGGTGGACGTCCGGCTTGACGGTGTAGATGCCCACGAAGAGCAGGCCGGGGAGCGTCGTCTCCGCCAGGCCCCGCAGCCCTCCGAACGCCTCGAAAAGGGCCGCCTGGGTGGCCGGGTCCCGGCCGGGGGCGGCGGCCGCTCCCTCGTCGATTCGCTTGTCGTCTGACGTCACCGACTACTCCTGTCCGACGGGTCGGAGTTCGTACCTGGGGTTGAACAACACCCGTCGGCCGTGGCTCATGGAGATCCGGCCGGAGGCGATGAGCTTGCGGCCCGGTTCTATGCCGGCGATGGAGCGCCGGCCCAGCCAGACGACGTCGAGCGCCGCCGAGCCGTCGAACAGCTCGGCCTCCAGGGCCGGCACGCCGGCCCGGGGCCGCAGGGTGACCGTGCGCAGCGTGCCGGTGACCTTGACGATCTGGCGGTCGTCGCAGTCACAGATCCGCGTGCAGCCCGTCGCCTCGGCGTCCTGCTGGAGCTCGTCGGCGTGCAGCTCCTCCTGTGAGGTGGACAACCGGTCGAGCAACCGGCGGAAACGGCCGGTCGGCTTCTCGGATCGGGGAACAGCACTCATACAGGAAGCCTACCGGTGAGCGGGGCTCCGGATCACGGCCCGCGGCGGGGGTCACCGGATGGGGTCGGGCGGACGCCGTCCGCAGCGGCCCACCGGCGCGCGCCCGGTCCCGTACGGCGGCGGCACCCCGCCCCGGTCCCCGTACGAGCC